>CAYJKL010000010.1:0-45772 GCA_964370755.1 uncultured Muribaculaceae bacterium | reverse complement strand
ATGCTTATATAGTATTTTTCTTCTTCCTTATTCCAAACACTTCTTATTTCAGTGTTGTTGAATATTTTGTTTATTATTTGTAATTTTTCTGAGTTCATATTTTTTTCCTTTCTTGCGTATAATAATTTACTTAAATATAATCGTTATTTTATGAAATTCATAACTAAATCGACTAAAATATTTTTTTCATTTGGGTTTGATTGCGCTATTAAAATGGTAATAGCTACTAGTGTATTATTATCTATAACTTGTTTATTATTTTTATAAAGAACATTATAGTAGTCTAGAAAATAGATAAATAATGTGGCTGCTATTCTTTTGTTGCCATCAATGAAAACATGATTTTTAGTAATTAAATATAAAAAATTAGCTGCTTTTTCCTCTATAGTAGGATATATATCATTTTTATCATAAGTTTGGTATATTGCTCCTATAATAGCTTCAAGTCCTTTGTTTCTTTCAAGTGCAAAGATATCACTTTCATTATTGAATTTTAGTGTTTCTATGATTTTTATACATTCATTATAGTTGATCTGTTTGTTATTAATTATACCATCTGGTTTAGTTACTGTTTTGTGGTCATAGGCGTCTAAAAGATTTAATGCATCTTTATAGTAATTTATAACTTTAATTATTTCTTGTGCTTCATCACCATTTAACTTTGTGTCTATTCTTCCTGCTATATCAATTAATTTTATTGTTTTTTCAAGGTATTCTAATCTTCTTTCATTAACTGCATAACCTTTTAGCATGTAGTCTTTTAAAATGTTATTTGCCCATTTTCTAAATATTACACCGTTTTTAGATTTAACTCTATATCCAACACTTATAATGACGTCTAAATTATAAAATTCTATAGTTCTTTCTACTAGTTTATTTCCTTCCTTGTTAACTGTTGCAAAATTTGCAACAGTTTCATTTTTGTTTAATTCTTCGATAAATGAATTTTTAATATGTCTAGATATAACGGATTTATCTCTATTAAATAACGTGGATATTTGATTTAAAGATAACCAAACTGTTTCATCTTTCATGTTCACCTCTAATTTTACATTTTGATTTTCAAATTTTATTATTTCGCTCATTTTTTCCTTCCTTTCTTCTGCATTGTAATATATAAGAAAAGTTATATCAAATCACCGATTTTGAATATTTGAGCTACCTTTTGCATAATCTGTAGTATAATTGGACAGATTATGCAAATTCAGTTTCGAATTATTAAAATTGGTAAAATTAAAAAAATGGAAATTCATCCATTTTTATCTATATCTTTCCATATCATGTCATAGTAAATTTTAAAATTTTCATCTTCTCTATTAAGGGTAGGTGTAGATTTGTTTTTAAGATTTATATCTATTATGTTTTTGATTACTGCTGGCCTCTTTGTAAGTACTATTACTTTATCTGAAACACTTATAGCTTCTGCTATATCATGGGTTATCATGATTACTGTCTTATTTTCTTTTTTTATTATTTCGTAAACATCATCAGTAACACTTAGTCTAGTTTGATAGTCAAGTGCTGAGAATGGTTCGTCTAGTAGTAGTATGTCAGGTCTTATAGCGAGTGTTCTAATTAGAGCAACTCTTTGTTTCATCCCACCAGATAACTGACTAGGATATTTATCTATAAAGTTTTCAAGTCCATATTTTACTAGTAAATTTTTTACGTAATTTATATTTTCTTTTGTTTTTATATTTTTAATTTCTAAAGCTAAGCAAGCATTATCTAGTATTGTTAGCCATGGAAGTAGGGCATCACTTTGAAACATATAACCAATTAGTGGGCTATCTTTACTAAATGTGATACTTCCTTTTGACTCTGTATCTAGTTTTGCAATTATGTTTAGTATTGTTGATTTACCACATCCACTAGGACCTACAATGCTTATAAAGTCATTTTCATAAATATCAAATGATATATTTTTAATAGCATGCACTTCTTCTTTAAGTGTGTAATATATTTTTTCTAGATTTTTAATTTCTAAAATTTTATTCATATAAATTATTTATTATATTACTGTAAGAAGTTTTATCATCAAGTAGTTCATACTTTATTAAGAAATTTTCTAAATTAGTAAATGATTCCTCTGTTACAATTGGATTTTTAAGCCAGCTGTCACTTTCTTTATAACGCTCAATCATTAATGTTAAATCATTTATATTACTATCTGGAAACTGTTTTATTATCACTTCTGCAACAGTACTTGATTCGTTTTCATATGTAAAATCAAGTGCTTTTTTTATTGCTTTATTAAAGTTTTCTAATGTTTCTTTATTTTCATCTATGAAACTTTGTTTTGCGTAGAATACTGTATATGGAACTTCTCCTGATAACTCTCCAACATTCGCTACAACATAACCGTATCCTTCTTTTTCAAGCATTGTTGCATTTGGTTCGAAAACATTTACAAAGTCTCCAGTTCCTGATATGAATGCTCCAGTCATTGATGCAAAATCAATAGATGTATTTATATTTACAAGGGAAGTATCTATACCTGCATTTTCTATACTATTTTCAAAGTTAAGTGCGGGCATACCACCAGCTCTTCCTGCAATTACTTCTTTTCCTATAAGATCTTCTATTTCAAAATCTTCAATATTTTCTCTTGCTACAATAAATTGTCCATCTCTTTTTGTAAGTCCCCCAAATATTTGCATAAAATCATATTCGCCGTTTTCATAAACGTATATAGCTGATTCTGCTCCTGCAAAACCAATATTTACATCACCAGATAAAACAGCAGCACTAACTTTATCTGCTCCTGGTGTTAAAATAAGTTCAAGGTCAATACCTTCTTCTTTAAAATATCCATTTTCAAGTGCAACGTATAGTGGAGTATAAAAAACACTGTGTGTTACTTCAGCAAGTTTTAAATTAGTTAACGAACTATCTTCTTTTTTGTTAAACATAAAACACATTCCTGTTAGTAAAACAATTATAAATATACTTACTATACATAAAATAAATTTATTTTTCACTAAAATTTTCCCCCTCAACATATTATATTAATTTGTTATAAATTGGTGATTTATATTTTGGGTAATTTGTGGTAGAATATAAAAGCGAAGGAAAGATGTATATGGATAAAATAAGAGTAAAAGGTGCTAGAGAAAATAATTTAAAAAATGTTTCGATAGATTTACCTAAAAATAAATTAATAGTTATGACAGGAGTTTCAGGGTCTGGGAAATCAAGTTTAGCGTTTGATACAATTTATGCTGAAGGTCAAAGAAGATATGTGGAAAGTTTGTCTGCGTATGCAAGACAGTTTATTGGTATTAGTGGTAAACCTGATGTAGACTCTATAGAAGGGTTGTCTCCTAGTATTTCAATTGATCAGAAAACTACTAATAAAAATCCTAGATCAACAGTAGGAACAATTACAGAAATTTATGATTATCTGCGTCTTTTATATGCTAGAATTGGTATTCCTTATTGTCCTAATCATAATGAACCAATTTTTGCTCAGTCTATTGAAGAAATGACTAATAAAGTTTTAGAAAAAACTGGTGATAAAATTACTGTGTTTGCACCCGTTGTAAGAAAAGAAAAAGGTACTCATAAAGATTTGATTTCTGATTTAAGTGAAAAAGGTTATACTAAAATAAGAGTTAATGGTGAAATACTTAGAACTACTGATGATATTGTAATTGAGAAAAATAAAAAATCTAATATTGATGTAGTTATTGATAAAATTACTGTTAATGGTGATGAGCGATCTCGTATTTTTGAGGCGCTTGAAATGGCCACTTCTATGGCACATGGTAAAGTAATTATAAAAACTGATGAAGAAGAAATTTTGATGAGTGAGGATTTTGCTTGTCCTAAGTGTAACTACTCAATTGGAGAACTTGAACCTAGAATGTTTTCTTTTAATTCTCCGTTTGGTGCTTGTGAAGATTGTAAAGGTCTTGGTTTTACACAAAAAATAAATGTTGATTTACTTATACCTGATAAAAATAAAAGTATAAATGATGGAGCAATTACTGTACTAAATAGTGAAGAAACTAATACTTTTTTTACAATGATTAGAACTGTTGCAGATTATAAAAAAATAGATTTAGATATACCTGTTAAAAATATGACTAAGGAGCATCTTGATATTATTTTGTATGGTCTTGATGAAGAGCTTGAGTTTAATTATACTTCTAAAAATGGTGGTACTAGAAAAACTTATTCTTTTTATGAAGGAATTGTTAATAATTTAGAGAGAAGATATATTGAGACTACTAGTACTTGGATTCGTGAGTGGCTTGATGGTTATATGTTTGAATCTACTTGCGATACTTGTGGTGGTAAACGTTTGCAACCTGGTGTTTTATCTGTTTACATTAATAAAAAGAATATAGATGATTTGTGTCAAATGTCTATTGAAGATTTACATAATTTTTTTGTAAATATAAAACTAAGTGATACTGAAAAAGAGATAAGTACATTGGTTCTTAAAGAAATTAGAGAAAGATTATCATTTCTTGTTAACGTTGGACTTTCTTACTTAACATTATCTAGAAGTGCTGGTACTTTATCTGGTGGTGAGGCACAAAGAATTAGACTTGCTACTCAAATTGGTTCAAGACTTTCTGGTGTTTTATATGTACTTGATGAGCCTAGTATTGGTCTTCATCAAAAAGATAATGAAAAGTTAATAAACTCACTTAAAGAAATGAGGGATTTAGGAAATACTTTAGTAGTTGTTGAACATGATACTGATACGATGCTTGAAGCTGATTATTTAGTAGATATTGGTCCTGGTGCTGGTGAGTTTGGTGGAGAGATTATTGCTGCTGGAACTCCAAAAGAAGTTATGGCAAATGTTAATAGTTTAACTGGTAGATTTTTAAGTGGTAAAGAGACAATTGATGTTCCTAAAAAGAGAAGAAAAGGTAATGGAAATGCTTTAAAAGTTGTTAAGGCTGAAGAAAATAATCTTAAGAAAGTAAGTGTAGAAGTTCCGCTTGGTAAATTTGTTTGTGTTACGGGTGTATCTGGGTCTGGTAAATCAACGCTTGTTAATGAAATAATTTATAAATCACTTAGATCTGAACTTTATAAAACTAAAGAACTTCCTGGCAAAGTTAAAGAAATTAAAAATATAGATTTAATTGATAAAGTTGTTATGATTAGTCAAGAAGCAATTGGTAGAACTCCAAGAAGTAATCCTGCTACTTATACTGGAGTATTTGATGATATAAGAGCACTTTTTTCAAATATGAAAGAAGCTAAAATGAAAGGTTATGGACCTGGTAGATTTTCATTTAATGTTAAAGGTGGAAGATGTGAAGCTTGCTGGGGTGATGGTGTTAAGAAAATAGAAATGCACTTTTTACCTGATGTATATGTTCCTTGTGATGTATGTGGTGGTAAGAGATATAATAAAGAAACTCTTGAAGTTAAATATAAAAATAAAAGTATTCATGATGTTTTAGAACTTAGAATTAGTGAAGCTCTTAGATTTTTTGAAAATGTACCGAAAGTTTATAATAAACTTAAAATACTTGAAGATGTTGGTCTTTCTTACATGAAACTTGGTCAAAGTGCACCTACGCTTTCAGGTGGTGAGGCAGGAAGAGTTAAACTTGCTAAAGAACTACAGAAAAAACCAACTGGTAGATCAATATTTATTTTAGATGAACCTACAACTGGTCTTCATCAAGCGGATGTTAAAAAGTTATTAGTTATTTTAAATAGAATTGTTGATAATGGTGATACAGTATTAGTTATTGAACATAATTTAGATGTTATTAAACAAGCTGATCATATTATAGATTTAGGACCAGAAGGTGGAAGTAAAGGTGGAACGATTGTTGGAGTAGGTACTCCTGAAGCAATTGCTAAACTTGATACTTCTTATACTGGTGAATTTTTAAAGAAAGTTTTATATACTTAAGTGGGGGAATTTATGAATAATGAAATTAATTTTGAAAGACTTGTATCAGATGTAAATTATAAAAAAGAAATTTGGAGAAGATTTACTTTAACTGATCCTGTGTTTGCAAAAGTACAAAGAGAAAAAATGTTGGATCCTATGTATAAAAATAGATTTTATAATGCGTTTAGATTTAAACTTGCAAAGTTAGAAGAAGAAAAAGAAATTACTGGTAAAACTATATAATTTCTTTTTTTATGATGTTTTCAAAAAACTTATAATCATACATGTATTCTGGATGCCACTGAGTTCCATATATGTTTTTATAGAAAATTGCTTCAATAGTGTTGTCAGAAGAAACTGCGCAAATTTTAAAATCTTTTGCCAGTTTTTTTATGCTTTGTGTGTGACTTGAATTTACAGTTATTATTTTGTCTTTATATATTTCACTTAAAAATGTGTTTTCATTTATTTTAATATAATGTTTAGTATTTTCGTGATGTTTTATACTTTGTTTAAGAGTACCACCAAAATATACATTTAGTACTTGAAGACCTCTACAAATACCAATTATCTTTTTATTGTTTTTATAGAAATATTCTATTAGTTTATAATCTAAATTATCTTCGTTATACGAAAAGTTGTACTTGATTTTTTCTTTTTCGTTATAAAGTTTTGGATTTATATGAATAGGGCTTCCAGTAAGTATTAACCCATCACATAAAGATAGTAAGTTTTCATTTATATTACCTTCATAAAGTGGAAGTAATGTTATATTAAGTTTTTTAAAAATATCTATAAAACATTTTGAAACAGTAAATAATTCTTTACTGTTTTTATTTGTATATCTAAGTGTTATTCCATAAATCATAATTAATACCTCAGTAATTATATGAACATTTGTTGATTTTTATAATTTATTTATGTATAATTGATATAGTTAAGGAGAATGATAAATGGACTCAGTATTAATAAAAATAGGTGGTATAGAAATAATGTGGTATTCAGTACTTCTTTTAGTAGGAATTGTACTAGCAATATTTTTAATTATAAAAGAAGGTAAAAGATTTAATATAAATAAAGATTTTTTATTTAATTTGTCTTTTTGGACAGTAATTTTTGGTTTTTTAGGAGCTAGAATATATTTTGTTTTATTTAATCTTAATTTATATGAAGGAAACTGGCTTGATGCACTTAAAATTTGGGAAGGTGGACTTGCGATACATGGTGGTATAATAGCGGGACTTTTAACTATTTTTATATATTGTAAAAAATATAGTGTAAATGTGGTTAAAATTATAGATTTAATTGTTCCTGCTTTAATACTTGCTCAAGGAATTGGTAGATGGGGTAACTTTTTTAATAAAGAAGCTTATGGATCGGTTACTACACTTAAAAATTTACAAGGATTTAATATTCCTCAGTTTATAATTGATGGAATGTATATAAATGGTAATTATTATCATCCAACATTTTTTTACGAATCACTTTGGTGTATCTTAGGATTTATAATACTTATCATTATAAGAAGAATTAAATATATTAAAACAGGCACACTTACTGCGTTATATTTAATGTGGTATGGTGTTGGAAGATTCTTTATTGAATCTCTTAGAACTGACTCGCTTATGTTTGGGGCACTTAAAGCTGCTCAAATTGTGTCGGTTGTAATGTTTATTATAGGACTTGGTATTATTATGATTATTAGTAGAAGAACTAAGTTTGAAGGTTTATATAATTCAGAAGAAAATATGGTGAGGTTTTAAAAATGGAAGAAAAAGTATATGATATTATAATTATAGGAATGGGTATTGCTGGTATTACTGCGGGTCTTTATGCAAAGCAAGCTAATTTAGATGTTTTAATGTTTGAGGCTAAAATGCTTGGTGGTCTTCTTAATAATATTGATAAGATTAAAAATTATACTGGTAAAAGTGAGGTAACTGGACCTGACTTTGCAATGGATTTATTTAAGCAAGTTAATGATGAAGAGATACCATTTAATAATGAAAAAATTGTTAAAATAGAAACTGAACATAGAGTTAAAAAAGTTTTTACTGAAAATAGTGAGTATCTAACTAAAAATATAATAATTGCTACTGGAAGAAAACCTAGATTTTTAGGTCTTCCTAATGAGGAGAAATTATTTGGTCATGGACTAGGTACATGCGCACTATGTGATGGAATGTTTTATAAAGATAAAACTGTAGTTGTAGTTGGTGGTGGAAACAGCGCTATGCAAGAATCGCTTTATTTAGCAAATATTGCAAAACAAGTAAATATGGTTATAAGAAGAGATAAATTTTCTGGTAGTGAAGGTATTGCTAATGATGTATTAAATACTAAAAATATTAAAGTTTATTTTGAAGATGAAATTAAAGAAATACTTGAAAAAGAAGATAAAGTTTCTGGAGTAGTTTTAAAAAGTGGTAAGAAGTTATCAGTAGATGGAATATTTATATATGCTGGATGGATACCAAATAATGATTTATTTAAAGATCTTGATATAACTAATAGACTTGGTTATGTTGAAGTAGATGCAGATTTTGAAACTAACATTAAACATGTATACGCAATAGGTGATATTATAAAAAAAGATGTTTATCAACTTGTAACAGCAGCATCTGATGGAGCAATTGTAATAAGTAAAATAGCTAAGAATAAGTAAGTGTAAACTTATTTTTTTTTATCATTTTTACTTGAAAAATAGTTTTTTATGTGATATATTTGGGGCATAATATAGAAAGGAATTAAAAAAATGGAACTAAAAAGAAAATCAAAAACAAGAATGATTGTTCTAGTAGCAAGTCTGCTAGTTTTAACAACAAGTTTATCTTACGCCTTTTTTGCAGGAGGAGCAGGCCCTGCAGCGAATACTGATGTAAATGTAGCAAGTGGACAGACTACTAAGCTTACATTTACTGAAGGAACACCAATAAATTTAGAACTTAATGAAACAACGCTTGCTGAAGGTGGAAATAATGTATCTGGAACTACAACTTCAAGTGCAACACTTACACTTGGAACAAATGTAGCAAATGCAACAGATAACTATAATGTATATTTTGATATAACAGCAAATGCATTTGTTTATACAACTGCGACTAAAACACCTGAAATACTTTTAAGTATTACTGACCCAGAGGGAAACGCAGTAACACTTACTGGTCTTACTGCTGTATCTGCTGGTGTATATGATATTACTGAGTATAAAGGATTAATAAAAGTATCTGAGGACTATGAAATAAGTGGTAGTGCTACTACTACTCAAGATTGGGAAGCAGAAATAACTTTTGTAAATTTAACTACTAATCAAGCAGCAAATGAAGGAAAAAGTTTAACTTCTAGTTTAATTTTACAAAGTGATATAAAATTACCTCAGTCATCTGAGTTAATACTTGGACATAATGGTGGTAAAGTAGCGATAGAGGCAAAGGGAGAACCTAATTTTGCAGAGGCTGCAACAACAGATGAAGGAATGTTCGCGACTACTGATGAATACGGAACAAGTTATTACTATAGAGGGGCAATAGATAATAATTGGATGCTTTTTAATGGAATATACTGGAGAATAGTAAGAATAGCTGGAAATGGCTCAATAAAACTACTTTATAGTGGTACAACAGCGCCGACGAGTTCAACAGCAACAGTTATGACCGGAAGTGGTACAGAAATAGGAGATTATCAATTTAATTCAAGTTATAATAATAATGCATATGTAGGCTATATGTATACACTTAATGAAAGGCAAGGCTTAACTGTAGGTAGTCCAATGAAAACGACTTTAGAATCATGGTATACAACAAATATGAGTGGGGTAGACTCACAAATAGCTGATAATACATTTTGTTATGATAGAAGTTTAGCTAAAGCAGGATATCAGAGTTCTGATTTTGGCTCGGCAAATGGAAGTTATACAGGAGATGGACTTGGAACTAATGCTACATTATATGGAACAGCTGCAAGAATAACAGCATCTAGTAGTAGTTTAACAGCGGGAGGAAGTGGACCTGAACTAGCATGTTCTAGTAAAGAAGATGCATATACAGTAGATGATACAACAAATGGAAATGGTGCACTTTCGGAGAAAGTTGGATTACTCACTGCCGATGAGGCAGTAATGGCAGGCCTTGCGCCTGGCATAAGTAACAGTAGTTCTTATTTGTACACAAATAGTTACTACTGGTTAGGTTCCCCTTTTGGGGCCTTTTCCACTTATATTCGTGCCCGTTTGTGGGATGTAACTTCCGCTGGGGATTTGAATATTAGTGCTGTCCACTATACGGATGTTGGTGCCAGGCCTGCAGTTTTTCTCTCGAATCTAATATCGATTTCGGGATTTGGAACGTATAATGATCCTTATAAAGTGAATTAGGGTTTTTGGCGGAGTGAAGAATCAATCTTTGAGCGAAACCGCATAGCTCGGTTTCGCGTGCCGATCTTTGAGAAATACTAAGAAGTTGAGAAATACTTAATTTATTTTCCGCCGATAAGGCGGAAATTTGTATACCAAACTTTTCAAAATGAAAAGTTTGGTGTTTTTAATCTTAAAAGACTTGTTTGTTGTTAATATACATGATATAGATAACTTGTACACAAATGATGTACTGGGTTTTGTTACCATAAGCTCGCCTTTTGGGTTCAATTCTAATAACAATGCAAATGTATGGAATGTTAACTCAGAGAATTTGGATAATGATAATTCAAATGACACTCTTGGTGTGCGTGCTGCAGCTTCCTCTCATGATTTTAAATGAGTCCATAAAGTGAAATATGCTTTATCAGAGACAAGTAGAGAATTGTAATCTTAGTAGTATTAAGACGTGTAAATATATGGGTATATCGCTTGAAGTGATGGAGAAATAAACTTTTGTGTGCTATGAGAGAAGAAATAACGTATTAGTAGTTATAAATAGTGCGAAAAGTAAGTTGTTTTTACTCTCGCCTTAATATAGATTGTTATGGACTTAAGTTCGTTTTTTTTAAAGTTTCATACAAATTTCACATATGTTGTGATATAATTGTAGTGAGGAGATGCCTTATGAAATTATATAATACGCTTAATAGAAAGATTGAAGATTTTGTTCCTTGGAATGAAGATGTTGTTAATATGTATACTTGTGGACCTACTGTGTATCATTATGCGCATATAGGAAATTTAAGAACTTATATTATGGAAGATGTGCTTGAGAAAGCGCTTGTTTATTTAGGATATAATGTTAAAAGAGTTATGAATATTACTGATGTTGGTCATTTAGCAAGTGATGCGGATACTGGTGAAGATAAGATGGTGGCAAGTGCTAAGAAGCAGAAGAAGACTGTTATGGATATTGCTAAGTTTTATACTGATGAGTTTTTTAAAGATGCTGGTAAGCTTAATATAAAAGTTCCTGAAATAGTAAGTGCTGCTACTGATAATATTGATGAATATATTAAAATGATAGAGAAGTTACTTAGTGATGGATATGCATATTCTGCTGGTGGTAATGTTTATTTTGATACGAGTAAACTTAATAGTTATTACACACTTACTAATCATAACGCTGATGATATGGTAAGTGGAGTAAGGGATGACGTTGAAGAAGATGGTAATAAGAAAAATAAAACTGATTTTGTTTTATGGTTTACTAAGTCTAAGTTTGATGATCAAGATTTAAAATGGGAAAGTCCTTTTGGGCTTGGATATCCTGGGTGGCATATTGAGTGTAGTGCGATTTCAGTAAAATTTTTAGGAGAGTATTTAGATATTCACTGTGGTGGAGTTGATAATATATTTCCGCATCATACTAATGAGATAGCACAGACTGAGGCTTATACTGGGCATGCTTGGTGTAAGTACTGGGTACACGGGGAACATCTAAATGATGAGTCTGGTAAAATGAGTAAAAGTAAAGGTGGAATACTTACGGTTTCTACGCTTGAAGAAGAAGGATATAATCCAGTTTCTTATAGATTTATGTGTTTAATGAGTCATTATAGAAATCAATTAGTGTTTTCATATAATTCGCTTGCTGGGGCTGAAAATTCTTATAAGAAACTTAAAAGCAAAGTGCTTAGTTTATCTAGTGATGGCAATGTTGATAAAGAAGTTTATGAAGAGTTTGATGCAAAATTTAAAGAGTATCTTGGTGATGATCTTAATACTGCAAGTATAATTACTTTAGTTTATGATATACTAAAATATGATGTAAATGATGTAACTAAGCTTGAGTTAATTAAATCTTGGGATGGAGTATTGTCACTTGATTTAACTAAGAAAGAAGTTTTAGATATTGACGAAGATTATATAAGTGAAATGATTGAAAAAAGAAATAATGCGAAGAAAGATAAGAACTATGCTTTAGCTGATGAAATAAGAGATGAATTATTGAAACAAAATATTATTCTTAAAGATTCTAGAGAAGGTACTAGTTATGAGGTGAAAATTTAGTGCAAGATTTATGGTTATTTTTAGTAATACTTATTATTCCTTTAATAGCACAGTTTAAAGTGTCTAGTAGTTATAATAAGTATTCTAAAATTAAAAGTACGAAGGCTATGTCTGGGCAAGAAGTTGCTGAGAAAATACTTAAGAAAAATGGACTTGATAATGTTTATGTTGTTGAAACTAAAGGGACATTATCTGATCATTATGATCCGAAGAGAAAAGTTGTAAGATTATCTCATGATGTTTTTCATGGGGAGAGTATTTCATCAATGGCTGTTGCTGCTCATGAAGTAGGGCATGCTATTCAAGATAAAGAAGGTTACTTTTTTATGAAAGTTAGATCTTTTATATTTCCAGTAGTTAATGTTGCGACACAAATATCTTATATAATTATATTTATAGGGTTTATTGCTGGGATGCTTGATTTAGTTTATCTTGGTATTGCTCTTACTGCTCTTGGTCTTATTTTTCAGGTTATAACACTTCCTGTTGAGTTTGATGCAAGTAATAGGGCTAGAAGTGAGCTTGCTAAAATGGGACTTAGTAATGCTAAGGATGATGAAGGCATAAAAAAAATGCTAGGAGCTGCTGCTATGACTTATGTAGCAGGTGTTCTAGCAAGTGCGCTGCAAATAGTTAGATTACTTTTGTTAGCTGATAGAGATTAATTTGGTATAAATATTGGTAAGTTTGGTGGATTTACTGTGAATATTATATAAATAATAATTATTAAAATGATTGATAAAATAGAGTAGACTGAGTTTACTTTATTTTTTTTATGTTTGTAAATGTGGTAACCTAGAATGTGACTTAGTATTAGGCTTATAAGTAGTATAAGAATATCCATGATTAGAGAGTGTATGCCAAAGGCTTCTGTATATAAGTAGTATATTGTTGGTATTAGTATTATGTAAGAAAGTATGGTTATTAAAAGTGCAAAGAACCAGTTGTCTTTGTCTATGTTTTTATTTTTAAAATAGTATGCAGTCCAGTAGATGATTATTGGTATTAAGGATAGTTTAGTATGCTCCCATATGCTTTCATTTATTGGAGAAATTAAACCTATGAAAAAATTGTTGTTTGACCATTCGTATAAGAAATGAAAAAGAGCACCAATTATAAATAGTATTGGTACTCCGATTTTTAAATATTTTTTTTCATTCATAGTTATCACCTATGAATAGTTTATGTATTTATAGTTATTTTATTCTTC
The DNA here is from genome assembly GCA_964370755.1 of uncultured Muribaculaceae bacterium. Lineage (GTDB taxonomy): Bacteria > Bacillota_I > Bacilli_A > RF39 > UBA660 > CAKOSP01. The sequence continues at coordinate 32,263 of CAYJKL010000010.1, read as the reverse complement.
CTTCTTTTATTATTAAATCAATTCCAAGTTGTGTCTCATCATGTTTTTGATTAGCTGGAATTATTTCACTAAGTAGTTTTTTTAGTTCTTCATCTGATTTTGTTTCTGCTCTTTTTAGTATGTTTTGATGTATATTTATATTTTGTTTACTAAGTGAGTTATGTATTACAGTTTTAGCAAACTCGCTAGTTAGATAGTCTAGTACTAGAACTCTAATTGTTATGTCTTCTATGTCTAGTGATTTTATTGCTTTTTGAAAGTCATTTGCGTTACTATTTATAATTTCTTTTAGAATATGTATGTCTTTATTCATAATTGCCTCCGCTTAGTTAATTATAGCATAATAAAAAAATATTGCAAAATGATTTTAATTGTAATAGAATATATTACTAATTGGAGGCTATTATGGAGAAAAGTAGTGATTATAAATTAAATTTAGAAGATATTGAGAGTGTTATAAAAAATGTGAAACTTAATTTTAGAAATATGAATGCAAGAAAGGCTTCTCTTAGAAATATTGTTGTAGATGTAATATATAGTATGTTTCCCGTTTTAAATGAAAGTTTAGATAATGAGAATATTGAAGAATTTTTGAAAAATTATTTTCTTCTTTTTGGTGATCCTTATGCAGAGAGATTAAGTATAGAAAGTAGTAATATTAATAATGAAATATTTGCTTTAATTAAACTTACTGAAGATTATTATGAATTTGAATTAACAATTTTTAAATCGGTAGATAAACATATTGATATAAATCATTTTATAGTAAGTGATGAGGAAGATAAAATGTTAAATGGAGATACTTTGTATTTTAAAAATCAAGATGAAGAGTTTTATTATAATTTGCCAAATAATATTGCTTATAAATATGATGGTAATGACACTATATATTGTAATGATGTAAATGAAAATTATGTTGCTTCGATACTTAAAGATGCACTTAGCGCTATAAAAGGTGAATATGATATAAATAAAGAAATTAAGTATGCTAGATTTTTATATGAAATGTTTAATAATAATTTACTTAGTTTAGATGAAGATAATAATTTACATCATCTTATTGTTGATTATGATAAAACGTTATTTCCATTTTTAAATAGTAATATGAATAAACATGATTTGATGATTTATTTGCATAATAATTATAAGAAATTTTTAGTTAATGGAAATGAAAGTCCTTATGGATTTAATAGTTTTGAGATAAAAGATTGTAATGAGTTTGAAAATACAAGTATAAATTTTTTTGTAAGTGAGTCTGATTTTTTTACTGAGTTTGAGTATAATGCTTTAGGTACTGTGCTTAAAATTAATAGATATGTTGCTAATAATGGAAAAGAAGATGAAATTGGTAATATTATAGAGATAGAATATAGTAGTAAAGAAACTGGTCAAAAATTTTATTATGAATACAATATTGATAAGAAGTGTTTACTTTATACTATTGATTATGAAAGAAAATTTGAAGCTCCTTCAAGTGCTGACATACTTAAAATTAATTATTGTATAAATCTTGCAATTAGGTTTACTAATTATTATTATAGAAATAATATAACTATGGTTGATGGAAATGAGATATTTAATGAAATTATAGAAGAGCATAAAAAATAATTGTGCTTTTTTTGTGTTTAGATTGACAATTCGTGATAATAGGAGTAAAATGTTAACTGTGGCTAACAAAGGAGGAATTATGATTTTAAGTAGTTCGATGGAAACATATTTAAAAAATATATATTTACTTGAATCTATGGGTAAGAAAGTAAGAGTTACAGATCTTGCACAGATGACTAACTTTACTAAACCTAGTATAAGTAAAGCACTTAAAAAACTTGCTGAAATGAATTTGATTGATTATGAAATTTATAAAGATATAATGCTTACTGATGAAGCAAGGAAGATTGCTAAGAATTTAATAGTTAATGAAGATTTAATTGAAATATTTTTAGTGGGAATACTAAATGTAGATGGTGATACTGCTAAAAAGGATATTGAAGCAATTAGTCATCATATATCAGATGATACTAAGGATGCGCTTAGAAAATATATTAGTACACTTTTAAAATTTGATAATAATAAGTGTGGATGTGCTAGTTTAGAAAATTGTAAATCTTGTGAAAAAACTTTAGTTAAAAATAAAATTATTTCTAATCAAAAATGGTTGGAAGTGTTAGAAGGTAGTGATAAATAATGTTGTTAGAACTTAAAAATATAAATTATGAGATAGATGGTAAGAAGATACTTAATAATGTTAATTTAGAAATTGAATTAAATAAATTTATAGTTATTACTGGGCCGAATGGATCTGGTAAATCAACACTTGCTAAAATAATTGCGGGTATTTTAACTCAAACTAGTGGTGAAATTTTGTTAAATGGTGTAGATATATCTGATTTTTCTATTGATCAAAGAGCTAATTTAGGACTATCGTTTGCTTTTCAGCAACCTGTTAAGTTTAAAGGACTTACTGTTTTAGATTTACTTAGTATATCTGCTGGAAGATATGCTAGTTTTGAAAAATGTATAGATATTTTAGAAAAGGTGGGACTTCCTGCTGATGAATATTTACATAGAGAGCTTGATAGTACGCTTTCTGGTGGAGAACTTAAAAGAATTGAAATTGCATCTGTAATATTAAGAGAAAGTGAAGTTACTATATTTGATGAACCTGAAGCGGGCATTGATTTATGGAGTTTTAATGAACTTATAGATTTATTTAAAAGTATTAGAAAAGAAAAACATGGCTCTACTATAATAATTTCTCATCAAGAAAAAATTATAAAAATTGCAGATGAAGTTATTTTGCTTAAAAAGGGAAAAGTTAGTGAATTTGATAAAGCACTAATAAATAGTTAGGAGTATTAGATGGATTATAATAAGTTTGATTCTATTGATTTAGAATTATTAAAGGAAATTACTGATGTTGATGAAATTGGTGCTGGGGCTTTTAATGTAAGAAAAAATGGTAATCTTTTATTTAAAAGTGATACTGAAGATGTTGTTATTAATAAAAAAGAAGATGTAGAAGGTATTGATATTATTGTTAAAGAAAACGCTGTGGTTGATAATCTTCATATTCCAGTTATTGTTACTGAAGATAATTTAAAAGATAAAGTTTATAATGATTTTTATATTAATGAAAGGGCTCAGGTAATTATTAAAGCTGGGTGTGGTATACATACTCATGGATGTAATCAAAGTGAGCACTCTGGTGTACATAGATTTTATGTAAGTAAAAATGCTAAAGTTAAATATATTGAAAAACATATTGGTATGGGGGATGATAGTGAAAAAGTGCTTAATCCAGTTACTGAAATCTATCTTGAAGAAGGAAGTATTTTGGAAATGGAAACTTCTCAAATAAGAGGTGTTACATCAAGTGTAAGAACTACTACTGCGTATTTAAAGAAAAATTCTAATTTACTTATAAGAGAAAATATTTTAACTTCAGATGAAGATACTGTTAAAACTATTTTTAATGTTGAACTTAATGAGGAAGGTGCAAGTTGCCATTTGATATCAAGAGCAGTTGCTACTGATAATTCTAAACAAGAATTTATATCTAAACTTGTTGGTAACTGTGAATCGTATGCTCATAGTGAGTGTGATGCAATACTTGAGGGAAATGCTAAAGTAATAGCTACTCCAGAAATTGTTGCTAATGATAAAGATGCTAGACTTGTACATGAAGCTACTGTTGGAAAAATTGCAGGAGAACAACTTGATAAACTTATGAGTCTTGGATTAGATGAAAAAGATGCTGAGAATGTTATTATAAGTGGATTTTTAAAATAAATTTGATATTTAGTGACATTTATAGTACAATTAATGTCATGGGGGAAATATGAAAAATTTAGAAAATAAGAGTTATGATGAAATAGAAAGAGAAATTAGTAAAAGGAAAATGGGTAGAGCTTTACTGAATTTGCTAACTTTAATGCATGCATCTGGGTATATTTATTTAAATATAGGTAAGGGTTATAATGTTTTGAATGATGCTTTAAATAACGGGTTTGATTTGGATTCTAATTTTGATGCAATTATGCAAATAATCGGGTATAACCTATCAGCAGGTAATTATGAGGAATTAGCAGCTGAAATAGTATGTTTAGGATCGGTTGCATTAAGCCAACACTATGTTAATGTAGCGTCTGAAGAAATAGGTAGTTGTAAAGCAGAACTTGAAAGAAGAAGAAAATTTGGTAATAATTAAAAATTAAATTGGCGTTTAGCCTTTTTTTTATGTTATTATATTTATAGTGAGGTAAATTATGATAATAACAAAAACTAAATTTTTAAATTATACTAGATGTAATAAGTATTTAGAATATGAAAAGATTCATGATGAAAAGGTAAGTAGTAAACTTAGTTTAGAAGATTATAAAAATGAAATAAAAAATGAAAAGATTAAGGAAATTCTTGGAAGTATGTTTGATGATAAAGATACTGATTTAACTAGGGAAGAGAATGCTCATTTAAATTCAATGATGGAATATTACAAGAAAATTGAAGTTCTTGCAAATGATCATTTTATTAAAAAGTTTGGTGGAGTAAGTATTTTTAGTTTAGATACTTTTGATCAGAAAATGTTTTCATTTGATACTCTTTGTAATAAATTTGTAAGTTATGCTGATGTTTATAATGAAAATGCTGATGAAATAAATATAATTGAAGTTAAAGCAACTACATCAAATAAGTATTTAGGTATTACTTATAAAAATAATGATAGTAGAAGTAATTTATTTGTGAATGATAAGGGTGTTTATTGTATTGATTATCCAGATGGTAGTAACACTGATTTTGATAAAAAGTATGAAAAACTTAAAAATAGATATGATGACTGTGGAAAATATATTTATGATTTAGCGGTGCAAAGATATTTTTTTGAGAAGAGTAAACCACTTAAAAAAGTTAATTATTATTTAGCAGTTTTAAATCATGAGTATGTTTATGATGGATGTATGTCTAATGGGGAAAATGTTTATAATAAAGATGCAAATGGTAATGAAATAATTAGTTTTTTTAAATTAAATGAAGTAACTAAGGATTTAATGGATGTTATTGATTGCGAGATTAAAAATTTGGAAAAAAGAATTAAATCTGGTGATGTAAGTAATGTATTTTTTGGTAAACATTGTCAGCTTAAGAAAAGTACTGAGTGTATTTATAAAGATATTTGTTATAAAGATGTTCCTAGTAGTAATGCAAGTTATAATTTTCTTAATTTTGTGAGTTTTAAGGATGAGAGTGGTAATGTTTATGATAAATATGGACTTTTAAATAAAGGGATTTTAAAAATGGAAGATGTGCCTTTTTCTTGGTTGAATAGTCCTAATCATAAATTACAGTATATTTGTTTGGAAAGAAATAAAGAATATGTTAATAAAGAAAAAATTAATGCTATTTTAAATAGTATTGAATATCCGATTTATCATTTGGATTTTGAAGGTTTTCCTTGTCCTTTACCTAGATTTAAGGGTGAAAAATGTTATTCACAGTCTGTGTTTGAATTTTCTCTTCATATTGAAAGAAAGCCTGGTGTTTGTGATGAGATAAAAGATAATTTTGTTTTTCTTGTTGATACATTTGGTGATGAAAGAAAATTGCTTGCTAAAGCTTTAGTTGATAATATTGATACTAGTAAAGGTACTATGCTTGCACAAAACGTTGGTTATGAAAAGGCAAGAATTAAAGAACTTTCTATGCTTTTTCCTGAGTATAAAGAGAAGCTTCTAAAGATAAATAATATGGCATTTGACTTGATGTATATTCTTAAAAATAATAAGTATTTTTTTGAAAATAATGGTTTTTCTGAGAAAGATGTTAATACAGTTAATTACTATCATAATAGTTTAAGTGGTTCTTATTCAATTAAGAAAACTTTACCAGTTTTAGTGCCACATTTAAGTTATGAAAATTTGAATGTTAAAAACGGAACTGAGGCTGTTGTAGAATACTCTAAATATAATTTTGTAAGTGATGATGAACTTAAAATGATTAAGAATAATTTGGTTAAGTACTGTAGACAAGATACTTGGGCTATGGTTGAAATACTGGATAATTTAAGAAAAAAAGTTAAATAAAAAGCGACTGGAAAGTCGTTTTAATTTTCAAAAATATTTAGTAATTCGGTTATTTCTTTTATTACCTTATACGTCCCTTCAATATTTTTGTTGAAACCATATGATGCATGTATGAATGGAATATTATTTTCTGTTGCTGATAAAAAATCTCCAGTTGTGTCTCCAATGTAATATGTATTTTTATCTGTAATGTTGTTTCTTTTCATTAAATGAGCTATGTTAATAGCTTTATTTTTTTTTGTATTTCCTTCACATTCGTAATCTATAAAATATTTATTTAAATCATAGTAATCTAAAAATGCTTCGATATATCCACTTTGACAATTACTCACAATATATAGATTGTGTTTATTTGATAATGTTTTAATAGTATTTATTGTTCCTTCATAAAGAGTTCCACCGTGTGTTTTGATTTTAGGTATTTCATTATCTAAACATTCGTTTAATAGTTTGTTTCCATTTTTATTGTTCTTAAATACTATTTCATTTATTTCATCAAAGGTTTTTCCAAAACAATTTTCTAAAGTTTGATTGTTAACTTTTTCTAAATTGTTTTTTTCTAAAACTTCATTCCAAGCATGAACAACTGATGTTGTTGAGTCCCAAAGAGTTCCGTCTAAATCAAATATAATATTTTTTCTTTCCATTTTATAATTCTCCTATTTATTTTATTATATCAAATTTCTTTTTATTAAAATAGTTTTTGTGTTATAATTTTTATATATAATATTTATTTTTGTTGTGTCAAGTTTGTAATTATGATAATATATGAAGGCAAATAAAGAAAGGAAGATTTAAAATGTTGAAGAAGTTAAATAAAAAACAAGCCAAAATTATTAAATTGATATTTTGTGCAATTAGTTTAATTTATTTATTATTTATTGTTATTTTTGGATCAATGATGTATGATTCTAAAACTCATTCTGTAGAATCTCATGCTGATAGAATGGATGCTAGTGTTACAGATGTTGAATATCCAGAAGGAGAATACATTGATGTATCTGTTGGTATGTATGTTGAAGCTCTTAGAAATATTTCTATAGCGGATTCGTCTTTTGAAACTGTATTTTATGTATGGTTTTCATGGGAAGGTGATAAAGCTTTTAGTCCTGGAGATTCATTTCAAATTGTAGGCGGGTCTATTGAAGACAAGGAGCTTGTTAGTGAACACTATGATGGAAATGAAAATTATCAAAGATATAAAGTTACTGCTGTTTTAGATAAATATTATAATTTAACTAGAGTGTCACTTGAAAGTCATATGCTTAATATTTATATTGAAGATACTACTCGAGATGGTGCTAAACTTAGATATGTACCTGATACTGAAAATACTAATATGAGTTCTAGAGTAAGTATTCCTGGGTTCGAAGTTGATGGTAGCATACAAACAGTATCAAAACCACATGAATATAAATCAACTTATGATTCACCAAATGCTAATGGAGAATATAGAGTATTTTCTCAGTATATAGCGGGAATTGAAATAGTTAGAAGTGATTTAGGATTTTTCTTAAAAGTATTAATTCCATTTGTATTATCTGTTGGTCTTGCTCTTTTAGCTCTATTTTCACATAAAACTGATTCAGATTCACTTGGTTTATCTGGAGCAGCATTTTTTGGGGTAGTAGCTAATGCTTATGTAGTTCAGTCAATTGTACCTTCAAATGGTGGAACTTTTGGAATACTTGATATGCTTAATATAATTTCTCTGTTTACTGTAATTTTAGTTGTGCTTATATCTATTGTGTCACTTAATTTACGTAATAAAGATGAAGACTCTAATTTTTGTAGAGCTATTGATATTGCATCATTTATAAGTATATCAGTGGGTTATATTTTATTTATAATTATTGTGCCGCTACTTGCGTCGTCAATATAAAAGGAAAGAAGGATTAAGAAATGAAAAGAGTAGAAAGAAAAAGATGGTTATTTTTGGGATTGCCATTTACGTTTACAACTTATGAAATTACTGATGAAGTATTAACTATTAGAGAAGGTTTTTTAAATAGAAAAGAAAATTCATGTTATATGTATAAGATAACTGATGTTGTACTTGAAAGATCTTTATTTGAAAGAATATTTAGACTAGGTACTATTGTTTGTCATACTGGTGATGTAACACATTCTGTTATCAAACTTATTCATATTAAGAACTCTCTAGCTGCTAAGGAAGAAATTCTTAAAGTTAGTGAAGAGCATAGAATTAAAAGAAGAACTGTTAATATGCAAAATATTACTGCTGATGACGTTGTTATTGATTAATTTTAAATAAAGGTAGTTTTTAGAAATTATCTTTTTTTATTTTGAAAAAATTGCGGAAATTATTGTTTTAATTGAGTTATGATGTTATACTTTAGGTGGTAGTGAACAAATGTACTGGTTTGTGGATTTTTTGTTAAAGTTTAATGTGCTTAAAAATTATATTTTGAGTTATTTAGAGGAGGGAAAATGGAAATACAGGAAAGTAGTATATTACTTTATAAAAGTAAAGAAGGGAATATTAATTTAGATGTATTATTAAAAAATGAGACAATTTGGTTATCGCAAAAATCTATTGCGCAGCTTTTTAATGTGAATGTTCCTGCGATAAGTAAGCATTTAAAGAATATATTTATTGAGGGAGAATTAGATAAAGAAGCAGTTGTTTCCAAAATGGAAATAACTGCTTCTGATAATAAAAAGTACTTAACAGAGTTATATAGTTTAGATGCAATAATAGCGGTAGGTTATAGAGTTAATTCTAAGAAAGCTACGGAGTTTAGAATATGGGCAACTAATACTTTAAAAGAATTTATTCTTAAAGGATTTGTTTTAGAGAATGAAAGATTAAAAAATGGAACTAAGTTCGGGAAAGATTATTTTGATGAACTGTTAATTCAAATACGAGAAATTAGGCTTAGTGAAAGAAGAGTTTATCAGAAAATTACAGATTTATTTGAAATTACTAGTAGTGATTACAATAAAGATTCTGAGGATGCTTATACTTTTTTTAAAATTGTTCAGAATAAACTACACTTTGCAATTACTGGAAAAACTGCGGCTGAATTGATTTATGAAAGGGTAAATTGTCAAACTCTTAATATGGGACTAACAACTTGGAAAAATTGTCCTGATGGTAAAATATATAAATTTGATATTGGTGTAGCTAAAAATTATTTAAATAAAGAAGAAATTGAAAAATTAGAAAGTTTAACAATGTTATTTTTGAATTATGCAGAGGATATGGTTTTGGAAAATAAGATTATGACTATGAAATCTTGGTTAGATGCTACTGATGATCTCTTGAAATTTCGAAATAAAAAAATTTTACTTGATAAAGGAAATGTATCAAATAAAATGGCAATTGCTAAGGCAAATGAAGAGTATGAAAAATATAGAATAGAGCAAGATAATATGTATTACTCAAGTATGGATCAGTTATATAGTAAGTATTTAAAAACAGAAAAAAATAGCGAAAATTAAAAATTTTAATTAGTTAAGATATGGAATAAATTAAAATTATAAAATATGAAAGGAGAAGTATAATATATAGTGGTATTATACGAAAGAATTATGTTTGAACTTGAATCAAAATATAAACCTAGTGGTGATCAGCCACAAGCGATAAAAGAATTAGTAGAGGGAATTAAAAATGGAGAGTCTCATCAAGTTTTACTCGGAGCAACTGGTACTGGTAAGACTTTTACGATGGCTAATGTAATTAAAGAAACTGGAAGACCTGCTTTAATACTTGCTCATAATAAAACACTAGCAGGGCAGTTATACTCTGAATTTAAAGAGTTATTTCCTAAAAGTCATGTTTCGTTTTTTATAAGTTATTATGATTATTATCAACCAGAGGCTTATGTTCCATCTAGTGATACTTATATTGAAAAAGATTCGTCTATTAATGATGAAATTGATGAAATGAGACATGCTGCTACTAGTGATTTAATTAATTATGAAGATGTAATAGTGGTAGCAAGTGTATCTTGTATTTATGGTATAGGTGAGAAAGATGAATATGCAAAAGGTATGCTTTGTCTTAGTGTTGGAGAAAAAGTTACGAGAAATGAAATTATTAATAAACTTATTGATATGACTTATGAGCGTAATGACTTGGATTTTCATAGAGGAACGTTTAGAGTTAGGGGTGACCAAATAGATATTATTCCAGTTAATGAGAAAGCAAGTGCTATAAGGGTTGTTTTAGATGATGAAGAAGTTGATGAAATATATACGTTTGACCCACTTACTGGTGCTATTGTTACTAGAAAAAAAACTATTGCAGTATCGCCTGCTTCACACTTTGTAACTAGTCCTGAAAAAATGGAAATAGCTATTAAAAGAATTGAAGAGGAACTTGAAGCAAGACTTAAGTTTTTTGAAGAAAATGGGAAACTTTTAGAGGGTCAAAGAATTAAAGAAAGAACTAATTATGATTTAGAAATGCTTAAAGAGACTGGATTTTGTAGTGGAGTTGAAAACTATTCAAGGCATTTAGCTCTTAGAGAAGAAGGTGAAACTCCTTCGACACTTATGCATTTTTTTCCAAAAGATTTTGTAGTATATATAGATGAGTCCCACGTTACACTTCCGCAGGTTCGTGCAATGTATAATGGAGATAGACAAAGAAAACAAACTCTTGTTGATTATGGATTTAGACTTCCAAGTGCACTTGATAATAGACCTCTTAAATTTGATGAATTTGAGAAAGTTGCTAATCAAGTTGTTTATGTATCTGCAACTCCTGGTGATTATGAACTTGAAAGAACTGGAGGAGTAGTTGCTGAGCAAATTATTAGACCTACTGGTCTTTTAGATCCTTTAATTGAAATTAGAAAAACTGAAGGTCAAATAGATGATATTGTTAGCATTATTAACGAGAAAAAAGAAATTAATGAGCGTGTCTTAATTACAACGCTTACTATAAGAATGAGTGAAGAGTTAACTAACTTTTTAAAAGGTATGAATATAAAGGTTGCTTATTTACATAGTGAAATTAAATCGCTTGAAAGACTTAAAATAATTAAGGATTTAAGAAGTGGTGTATATGACTGTATTGTTGGTATAAATCTTTTAAGAGAAGGGCTTGATATACCAGAAGTAAGTACTATATGTATTTTAGATGCAGATAAACAAGGGTTCCTTCGTAGTACTAGAAGTTTAATTCAAACGATTGGTAGAGCGGCTAGAAATGAAAATGGTAAAGTTATTATGTATGCAGATACTTGTAGTGATGCGATGAGTGAGGCTATAAAAGAAACTGAGCGTAGACGTAGTATTCAAGAAAAATATAATATAGAGCATGGTATTACACCTAAAACTATAATTAAAGATATTAAAGAAGTTATAACAAATGAACTTGATAAGAAAGATATGACTAAGAAAATGAGTAAAAAAGATGAAAAACTTATGATTGATAAGATAGAAGCTGAAATGTATGAAGCTGCTAAAAATATGGATTTTGAGCGAGCTATGGAACTTAGAGATATCATGTTAGAGATGAAAAGTAGGAAAAAGTAACATATTTTCTACTTTTTTAGTGTAAAAACTTTGATTTTTAGTTAATTTATGGTAAAATTTTATATAGGTGATGAGAAAAATGCAAAATATATATGTTTTTGGGCATAGAAATCCTGACTCTGACAGTGTTTGTTCAAGTATAGGACTTGCTTATTTAAAAGAAAAATTAGGTTATAAAGTAGAACCTAGAATACTTAGTGATATTAATAAAGAAACAGCGTTTGTTTTAGATTATTTTAATGTGGAAAAACCTAAGTTTTTAAATGACGTTAAAGTAAGAATTAAAGATATTAAGTTTGAAAAGAAAATGTTTATTAATGAAAATGCGTCTATTTATGATGCTTATAATAAAATGTCTTTAAAAAATACTACTGCTATTCCACTTGTTAATGATGAAAATAAATTAACTGGATATGTTACTTTGAAAGAGATTGCTAGATATTTAGTTTCTGCTAACAAACAAAATATTGAAACTACTTATGAAAATTTACTTAGTACACTTGATGGTGAAAAAGTTTTAAAATTTGATGAAGAAATAGCTGGTAAAGTATCTGTTGTAGGACTTAAATCTATTACTTTTTATGATGAAATTAAACTTACTAATAATGATATATTAGTAACTAGTAATAGACCAGCTATTTTAGAATATGCTATTAACTCTGGAGTTAAGTTACTTATTTTAACTTATGGTAGTAAACTTGATGATGAATTTTTAACAAAAGCTAAAAATAATAATATAAATGTAATTACTACTAGTTTAGATAGTTTTAATATTGCAAATAGAATTAGTTTAGCAAATTTAGTTAGAAATATTAATACTAATAATAGTCCAGTTGTTGTTCATTATGAAGATTTTTATTCAGACTTTAAAGAACAAATGCATAAGATTAATCATACAAATTATCCTGTTGTTAATAAAAAAGGAGAATGTGTTGGGCTAATTAGATTAACTGGACCGAACTCTTATAAAAAACAAGAAGTTATTTTAGTAGATCATAACTCTTTTGCTCAGTCTGTTGTTGGAATTGAAGAAGCTGATATCGTAGAAATAATTGATCATCATAATTTAGGAGCTATTGGTACTACAATGCCAATAAACTTTAGAAGTATGCCAGTTGGTTGTACTGCTACAATTGTATATAAAATGTTTATTGAAAATAAAATAGAAGTTCCTAAGTATATTGCTGGATTATTATTATCTGCTATATTATCTGATACACTATTATTTACTTCTCCAACATGTACTGATAAAGATAAACTTGCTGCTGAAAAACTTGCAAAAATAGCAAAAGTAGATTTAATGAAATATGGTCATGAAATGATGAGAGCTGGAAGTAGTATTGAAGGAATGGATATTCAAGATTTAGTTTATAATGATTTTAAAACTTATAATTTAAGTGGAAAACAAATCGGGTTATCACAAATTACTACTATGGATTTTGAAGGTATTGAAGGTAAACTTGATGAAATAGTTGAGTACTTAAATACTAAAAATGAAAATGGATTTGATTTAGCAGTTATGTTTGTTACTGATATTATTAGAAATGGATCATATTTAATATATAATGATACTGCTAAGGATATCGTTAAAGAAGCATTTAATTTAAAACAAATATCTCAAGGTGTTTTTGTTAAAGATTTAGTATCTAGAAAAAAACAAATGCTACCAAATATTTTAGAAACTATGGAATTAAGTTAAAAAAAATCACGAAATTATTCGTGGTTTTTATTTGGTTTTATTTAAAATGTCTTTGGCTGCTATTAAACCGGTTGCTGCTGCTGTTACTATATTACCAGCTTTACCACCACCATCGCCAATGAAATAAATATTATGTTTTTCAAGTTTCATATTGTTATCAGTAGTAATTTCATTACTGAAAAATTTAATTTCAGGTCCGTATAAAAGTGTTTCTCCGTTATTTACACCTGGTATTATTTTATCTAGAGTTTCAAGTCCTTCTAAAATGTTTATTATTATTCTATGTGGCATTACAAGCGCAAGATCTCCTGCTACAACATCGGTAAGAGTTGGCTCAATAAAACCTTTATTTATTCTGCTATGAGTACTTCTTCTTCCTGCTCTTAAATCTTTAAGTGACTGGACTATTGGCTTTCCATCTCCTAAAGTATTTGCTATTCTTGCAATTGATTCACCATATTCTCTTGTATTAGTTACAGGTTCTGTTAAAGTTACTTTTGATATAAATGCAAAATTCGAATTTTTAGATTTTGTGTTTTTTAGTGCATGACCATTTACACAGATATATCCATTATAGTTTTCTTTTGCAACATATCCTCCAGGGTTAGTACAAAATGTTCTAATTTGATCATTGTACGTTTCAGTTTTAATGAAAATAGTAGGGTCATAAATTATGTTTGTAATAGGGTCTAATATTTCTTTTCTTACTTCAACTCTAACACCAATTTCGATTGCTTGCGAAGTATAATCAATTTTATATTTATCTGCAATTTCTTGAACCCATTTTGCTCCAGTTCTTCCAGGGGCAACAACTACATGTTTACATTCATATGTATTTTTCTTAGTTACAACTTTGTAGATATCTTTTTTATTTATTATATCTTGTACATCTTCATTTTCTAAAATTTCAATATTTTGTTTTTTTAAATAGTTGGTAAAACCTATTATATGATTAGGTAGAGTATCACTTCCTAAATGTTTTTGTTTGATTAGTAGTAAGTTTGCTCCTACTCTAGAAATACTTTCATCTATTTTTTTTGCTTCATCTAAGTTTGAAGGAAATACTTCTGAATCCATCCCAAACTTATTAAATATTTCTTCAGTTTCATCTATTAAACTATAGGCATCACTCATGCTCATGTATTTGAATAAATCTGATTTACCTAGTTTAGGGATAAAGTTTAGCTTGCCATCAGAAAATGTGCCAGCACCACCATAGCCAGATAGTATTGCACATGGTTTACAGTTTGTGCACGTACCCCCGTTTTCTTTCATAGGGCATTTTCTGTTTTCTGCAAGTTTTCCTTTATCAAGGAGTAGTATTTTTAGTTTTTTGTTTTCTTCAGCAAGTTTGTATGCTGCAAATAAGCCAGCTGGTCCGGCTCCAATTATAATTACATCGTACATAGTATTGTACCTCCATTATAATTATAACATAAAAAAAACTAGCATGTGCTAGTAAATTTTAAATGGTAGCGACGGAGGGATTCGAACCCACGACCTACCGGGTATGAACCGGTTGCTCTAGCCAACTGAGCTACATCGCCATGTGCCATATGCATGATTATATCAAAAAAAAAAGTAAAATGCAAGGTTGAATGTGAAAAATGTATATGTTATAATGTTTTAAAGGAAGTGTTAGAGAAAATGGAAAAGAAAAATAAGATTTATTTTATGATTGCAGGTATTGTTACATGTATAGTTGTAGGGTTGTGTGTATTTGCAATATTTAATCAAGAAGAAGAGGAACAGGAAGTTACTTTGAAAAATGATACAGAAAAATTTATTGAAGTTTATGAAGGTCTTAATGGTGTAACTGAAGATGATTATACATTTAGTACGATTACTATAGATAAAGATGTAGATATATTTTATAAAAGTGATGAAGAAATTGTTGATGTAGTTAAGGATGAAACTGCGCTTATATATTTTGGATTTGAAAATTGTCCATGGTGTAGAAATATGCTTGGTACACTTACTAGAGCTGCTGCTGATAAAGAATTTGCTATTTATTATGTAGATTTAACTGAAATTAGAAATATTTATAAACTTGAAGGCGAAGAAATAGTTGAAAGTAAAGAGGGTACTGAGGCTTACTATGAATTACTTGATTTATTAGATGAACATTTAGCTGAATATAATGTATATGATACTGATGGTGAGAAATATTCTACGGATACCAAAAGAATATATGCTCCTAATGTTGTTACTGTAAAGGATGGAGTTGTTGAAGATTTCTTAGCACCAGGTGAAGAATACTTAGGTGACCCAAATGAAGATTTAACTGAAGAACAAGATGAAATATTATATGATAGGTATGTAGAAATGATTATGTCAATTAATGGGGAGATATGTGATGTAGCAACTGAAGGTTGTTAATTTAAAAGAATAGAGATAAGAGGGATAAAATATGGCTAATAAAAAGTATAAAAATGTAAAAATAATAAATGAGGAACTTAGACCAACTGCTATAGGCGAAGTTAGTAGCAAGAAAAAAAGTTTAATTCCACTTTTTATTATTATTGCTGTATTTTTAGCATTTACTTATTTTTTACCTGATATTGCTGCATATGTAGAAAATGGATATTCATTTGAAGAAGTTCCAGTAGCGAATCCTAATAATGTTGCTACTCCTAGTGAAGGTAGTGGTAATTTAGATGATGGTATTGAAGAAGATGATGAAAATAAATATATGTATAGCGAAAATGGAGAAATTGTATTAGAAGAATTTTCTCTTAGAAATATTTTGGTAACTGATACTATTTTATCTTTTACTATGAATAGTCAAACAGATCGAGATATTATAGATTTAAATTTGTACCTTGATGTTTATTCTTCTAATAATACACTTTTATATAGACTTAGATTAAGTGATGATATGATAGGTTCTTATGATATAAAAGATATTGATATATCATATTTTGAAATAAATGAAATATTAGAAGATATGTATCCGGAAGTAACACTTACTGAAGATGTCTTAACTTGTAGTAAAGATAATTTAAATATTCAGTATACTTTTTCTAATAATGAATTAGTTAAAATTTATCAAACAGAAAACTTTTCGAATACTTTAACTAGTTATAACAGTGATATTGTTACTTATGCTGATAAAGCTGACAGTTTAGGTAGTTTAGAGGGTGTTAATGCGATTACGAAATCTAGTGATACTGGTTTTGATTTTATAGTAGAAGTTGATTTTGCTGTGTATAGTGAAAGTGTATTAGAAATTGATCACTTTTATAATAAAAATACTAGTCCAAATGTGATTAAATTTGAATTAGAAACAATTGGAGATAATATATCTTGTAGATAGGGGATTTATGAAATTTACAATAAATGAGTTTGAAGGACCACTAGATTTACTTCTTCATTTAGTTAAAACTGCTAAAATGGATATTTATGAAATTGATACTAAACTTATTATTGAAGAGTATTTAAAATTTATAAATGGTATTGATAAAAAGGATTTAGATAAGGCTAGTGAGTACTTAGTTATGGCTGCTGAACTGATTCATTTAAAAAGTAGACTTTTAATTAATAATAAAGAAGAAGATAGTAGTAGTGAATATGAAATTAATAGTGAAGAAGATTTAAAAAATAAGTTGCTTGAATATGAAAAATATAAAAGTATATGTAATAATTTTAGAGAATTTGAAGAAAATAGAAAAGATTTTTTTACTAAGTCTCCTGAAAATTTGAGTGAATTTTCAGAAAAAAGGGAACTTGATAAGTCTGTTAATATTGATGATTTAGTAAATGCTTTTTTAAATATGAAAAAAAGAGAAGATTTTCATAAACCTATTAATACAAGGATAGCAAGAAAAGAATTAAGTGTAGAAGATAAAGTTATTTATATAAAAGATTATATTAATAAGAAAAAAAGAGTTAAATTTGAAGATTTATTTTTAAATGACAATAAAGAAGAGTTAGTAGTTACTTTTTTAGCAATACTTAATTTATGTAAAGATAATATAATTATAATACATCAAGATAAAAATTTTGGAGGTATAATAGTAGAAGGGAATAAAGCATGAATAAATTAGCCGTCTTAGAGGGGTTACTGTTTGCAGTTGGAGATGAAGGTGTAAGTTTAGCTAAAATTTGTGATGTTTTAGAAATAGAACTTGAGGAGAGCAAAAAACTTCTTAAAGATTTAAGAGAAATTTACGAAAAAGATGATAGAGGTATAAGAATATCTTTTATTGGAGAAACTTTTAAACTTACTACTAAGAAAGAACATAAAGAGTTTTATCAAAGATTAATTAATGAAACTAAAAGTGAGACTTTAAGTAATGCTTCTCTTGAAATTTTAGCAATTGTTGCTTATAATCAGCCCATTAGTAGAATAGAAATAAATGAACTTAGAGGTATTGAAAGTTCTCATAATATTAGAAAACTCTTAGCAAGGGATTTAATAAAAATATCTGGTAAGAGTACTCTTCCAGGTAACCCTAATCTTTATAAAACTACAAGTGATTTTTTAGATTATTTTGGACTTGCATCTCTTGATGATTTGCCTGAAATTGATATTGCACTTTCTAAAGATAATGAAAAAGATTTATTTACATCTATATATAAAGAAACTGTATAGTTATAAAACTGGTGGAAGTTCTGTGTCTATACCCGTTTCGATGAAATAATTAAATATTAAAATAAAACCAATTAGAGTTAATACTGTTCCAAACAGTCTAGTAAGCTCAGCTGATGCATCTAAACCTGCATCTTTTTTTTCTTTGTAAAAAGTATAATTTCTGGCTACTATTGCTATATTCGCTAGTAGTGCTAAAATTAATCCAAATAAAAATAGTTGTTGTGACTTACTCTTTAAACTTGGGTTATTTTCACAAATAGATTTTATTAGAAAATCGTCACCAATTATATTTGCTAAACCTACTATTATAAATACAATTGATAATGCTTTTTCTATTTTGATGTTTTGTATTTCTTCGCGTATACTTCCATTCATAATAAAGTTTATGTCATATAGCAATTAAAAAGTCATTTAAATACTTTACATTTTTTGTCATATAATGTATTATTAATTATAAGAAAGGTGTGGTAAAGTGTTTTGCAGTGAATGTGGTACAAAAAATGAAGCAGGAACTAAATTTTGTAGTGAATGTGGGAATAAACTTACAGTAGTTGAAGTTTCTGCTGATGCAACAAAAGAGTCTAAAAGTGGTAACAAAAAAAGTAATGTTGCTACTAAAAAGACAAAAGAAAAGGTTGTTGAACCAATTAAGGAAGAGGTTGTAGAACCAATTAAGGAAGAGGTTGTTAACGTAACTTCTGCTGAACCAGTAATTGTAACAAACAAGAGTAAAAGTAGTAAAAATAAAAATATGATTATTACTTTATTATCTTTAGTTGTTATATTTGGGGGAACTTATTATTATTTAAATAATTATGTTTATTCTCCGCAAATAGTTGCTGATGAATTTATGCGCGTTTTAGAAGATGGTAATTATGAAGATTTATATGATTTACTAATTGATTCTGATTCTGAGTTTGTGAGTAAAGATAAATTTGAAGAAGCTTTTGAAGATTATGGAGATAGTATGATTGATTCATTTGAGTTTGAAAAAACAAAAATTGATGATGATGAAGCTACTGTATATTATGAAGTTAAATATGATGGTGATAAAGAAGATGTAGAACTTGAACTTGTAGCAAATAGTAAAATATTCTTTATTTTTAATAAGTGGACTGTTGATGATGATTTATTTTCATTTATCGTAGAAGATTATGAAATTAAAGTTCCAAAAGATTCTAAAATTTCTCTTGATGGTACTAAGATTGATGATAAATATTTAGATGATAAAGAGTCTGATGATGAAAATGATGTTTATGTTATTCCAGAATTATTAGCAACTAATTATGATTTAGAAGTATTACTTCCATATGGTATAACTATTAATAAAGAAATTTATGCTAGTTCTTATGATGAAGAATATGAACTTGATTATTTTTCAACGTCTGATATAAGTGATGAAGATAAAGAAGAGTTAGCTGAAGATGCAATGAATCTTTTACAAAAATTTTATGATGATGCAACATCTGGAATTGGATTTGCAGAAATTCAAAAAGACTATGATTTTGAAGGTGTAGATTTAGATGATGTTGAAGATGATTTTAATGATTTAGTAGATGGTATTAATGGTGCATATTCTATGCTTAAATCTCTTACTTTAAGTGATGCTTCTGTATCTTCAATAAGTTTAGATGATAATATTATTAATATTACTATAGAGGTTGATATTGATTTTACTGTTGATAAAGTAAGTTACGGTGGTGATGTAACAGAAGTTTCTGATACTGATAAAGGATCTTATGAAAGTATTTATATGATTTATGTTGATGGTGAATTTAGATTTGCTGGATCCGATTATATTTCAACATATTTTTATGCAAATTAGAAGGAGGAAAAAAATATGGCAAAATTTTGTACAAATTGTGGAAAAAAATTAGAAGAGGGGAAAACTTGTAGTTGTAAAAAAGAAACTAAAGAAGTTGCAGCTACTGAAGTTAAAGAAAGTTCAAATAAAAAAGTTGTGGTTGATACAACTGTTGATACTAAGGAAATTACTAATAATGTTTTGGAAATAGTAAAAGGGATATTTACTAAACCAGTTGAAACTTGTAAGAAGTATGCTACAGTAAAAAATATAAAACTTGGTTATATTTTACTTGCGTTATCAGCGCTTGCATCGGCTTTATTTATTACTTTTACGCTTTCAAATACAATTGAAGATATTAATGATGAAGATGGATCTATGGCTATGTATGTAATGATAGCACCATTTATTAATGACGATAATGATGGATTTGAAGCTCCGCTTGATAAAATTTTAGATTATGATGAAGATGATCATGAAGTAACAGTAAATACAACTTCAACGTTTATTTATTCGACACTTATAGTTTTAGCTGAATCGTTATTATTAATTGGATCTATGTATTTAGTTCATACTAAATTTATGAAAAAAGATATAGATTTTAAGAAAGTGCTTGTTATTGTTAGTTTAGTAAATGCAATTAATATTGCAGTTATGTTTGGAGCAACTGCTTTATCGTTAGTGTTACCAAACTTAGTATTATTTTTATTAACTTTAGGTTCACTATATTTCATGGTAACTTTATACCAAGTTACAAAATCTATTGAAAATTTAGATGAAAATAAATATCCGCTTATGTTTACATTAGTGTATGCAATACTTTCTATAGTAGTCTATATTTTAATACAGTTAATATAATTAATTCAAAGAAGCGTTTGCTTCTTTTTTTTTATAAAAAAAAGAACCTATGTGGTTCTAATTATTTAAAATTTGGTGCCTGTGGCCGGACTTGAACCGGCATGATTTGCATCGCTGGATTTTGAATCCAGTGCGTATACCAATTTCGCCACACAGGCATTTGTGTAACTTAATTACATAAATATTTTATCATACTTTATATTAAATATATATAGTTTTAACAAAGTTTTATAAAATTTGTGATATAATATGTTACATTGTTTTTTATAAACAGAAAGAAGTAATTATGGGACATGTAATAGATAAAAGATATATTCTTAATATGGATGGGCAAGTATATTCTTTTAATGAAGAAGATTTAATTAGAATTATTGAATTAGATAATGATGCTCTTTTTAATTTGTTTAAAGATAATAGTAAAGAAATACTTGAAGGTACATCTAATAGATATTTGGCATATGCTTTGCATGAGTATTTTACTGATGAATATATTTATAATAATTTAAATTGTGATTCTTATATTTTTAGAAATGCTTCGATGCTTGATTCGAATGATGTGATTGATACTGAATCTATTAATATAAATTATAAATCTAGTAAAGATTATTATTTAAAAATTAATATTGATAGAAATTTAGAAGAAGAAATACTTAGAGATATGCCTTGTTATTATAATTCGTTTGAAAAAGCTATTTATATTTATATCAAAATGTGTAGTATATTTATATTTGATGATGCGGCTTATGCGGTAAATACTATGTTTAGTATGTTTGATGAAAAACATAAAAGCCTTAAATATGTTGATGAAATTTCTGTTTTAAATAATGAAGTAGTATGTTTTGAATTTACTGTCATGTATGCTTATTTTTTAAATAAACTTGGTATTGATTTTGAAATGAGATTTATTGGAACTTATGAGTACGTTTGTGATCATGCTTATTTAAATTTTGCATTTGATAAATATTTAGTAGAAGCTGACCCTATAACTTCTGTTTTGGAAAGTGATTTTTTTTCAGTTAAAGTTGGTGATGTTTTACAAGGTTTAAAATGTAAAAATGAATTCGATAGTACAGTTGATGACTTTAAAAGAATATTTGGTAAAGTTTATGATGATTTTAAAATTTCTTTATATGGAAGCATTGATATGATTAATAAGTATTTGCTATTGGCTGAAACAAATGTTACTTCTTTTTATGAAAAATTTAGAATGTTTATTACTACTGTAATTTCTAGTAATCTTAAAAATATGGATTTATTATCATATATGTTGTGGCTCCGTGAAAATAAATTTTCTTATGATGAACAGTCAGATAATATTACGATTACAATTATAAAAGTAAATAATCATAATGATGAAAGTAAGAATGTTATTTGTGGGGCTGTGATTACTATAAATGAAATTAACATACACCATTATGACACTAATAGATATTTCTTTTTTGACGGAAGAAATATTATTAAAGAATTTGATTATCTAGGTATACAAGAATGTTTTAGTAATGAGCAGTTTGAATATATTAGTTGTTCTTCTAAAAATGTTCCGGGAATTAAGAATGAAATTCCTTATGTTCGAGAAATATAGTGGTTTTAATTTATTGATTAAAAATAGATAAAAAATGGAGTAATTCTGTTTTTTTATTTTGAAAAAAATGATATAATTACATAGGAGTGATAAAAGTGAAAAATTTAAAATTAATAATAAAAGGATTCTTTATAGGAATTGCTAATATAATACCTGGTGTGAGTGGTGGCACGCTTATGATAACACTTGGTATATTTGATGAATTAATTGGTGCGATTAGTCACTTTTTAGAGAACTTTAAGAAGAATATAAAGTTTTTATCATTAATTGCAGTAGGAGCTTTACTATCTATTGTGTTAATGAGTAGAGTTGTTACATTTGGTCTTGAAAATTATAGACTTCCTACTATATTATTTTTTATAGGTCTAATAATAGGTGGAGTGCCTATGCTTTATAGTAAAGTTAAAAATACAAAGAAAAGGTTTGCTAATATTGCGCTTTTTATAATACCATTTGCACTTTTGATGATTATGACATTTGCAGAGGGTGGTCTTAGTCCAGTTAATTTTAATGATATGAATATTTTTTCATATATACTTTTATTTTTAGTAGGAATAGTTGCTGCTGCTACAATGGTAGTACCTGGATTATCTGGTTCATTTATGTTAATACTTTTGGGATATTACGAACCAATATTAGGCGCTATTAAAGAATTTACTAGTTTTGATAATATAATATCAAATGGAATAGTATTGTCAGTATTTGGAATTGGGGTATTGATTGGTATAGTTTTAGTTGCTAAACTTATTGAATTTTTACTTAAAAAATATGAAATTAAAACTTATTTTGTAATATTAGGGTTTGTATTTGGTTCAATTATATCTATTTATATTACTGCATATGGGGACGGACTATCATTTAGTTTTATGCATATTGCACTAGGAATTGTTCTTGCAATTACAGGATTTATGATATCGTATAAATTAGGTGATTAAATCTTTGAAAGGTAGAAATGAATAAAGAAGTAAAAAAAATATTATTGATTTTAGAAAAAGCAGGTTTTGAAGCTTATGTTGTAGGTGGTTTTGTTAGAGATAAAATTATTGGTATAACTTCAGTTGATATCGATGTATGTACGAATGCGCTTCCTAAGGATATACATGTTTTATTTCCGTGTGAGAATATTAATAGCTATGGAAACTGTAATTTTAAAATAAAACAGTTTAATATTGATATTACTACGTATAGAAAAGAACTTAGATATGCTGGTAGAAAGCCTGTTGAAATTAAATATATTAATAATTTAGTAGAGGATTTACATAGAAGAGATTTTACGATGAATACTCTTTGTATGAATAAGAATGGTAAAATAATTGATTTACTTGATGCTAAAAAAGATATTAAGAATAAAGTTATAAGGTCTTTAGGGGATGCTGATAATAAATTTGTGGAAGATCCGCTTAGAATACTAAGAGCAATTAGGTTTGCTACAACTCATGATTTTAATATTGATTTAGAACTTGAGAAAAGTATTATTAATAATGTAAATTTAGTAAAAACTTTATCAAGTGAGCGTATTAGAAGTGAACTGAGTAAAATATTTCATTCAAAAAATTATGAGAAGGGTGTAAATTTACTTAAAAAATATAAAGTTTTAGAAGTTCTTAATATGGAAATTAATGAACTTAAATATACTGCGGATATACTTGGTATGTGGTGTCAGGTAAAATGTGATAATAATTTATTTACAAAACAAGAAGAGAAGTATATAATAGATATAAATGAGATTTTGAAGTCAAAAATTGTTAATGAAAAAACAATATTTAAATATGGTCTTTATGTTAATTTTGTTGCTAGTGAGATTTTAGGGTATTCTAAAAGTTATGTAAATAAATTATATAAGAATATGGAAATAAGTGATAGTAGAGTTCTTGATATAAATGCTAATGAAATATGTGAGATACTTAATATTAAACCATCTTATATTATTAAAGAAGTAAAAGAAGAACTTACTAATTTGATATTAGAAAGAAAACTGAAAAATAATAATAAAGATTTAAAAAGATATTTGAGAAATAGGAAGTGAAAAAATGAAAAAAACTAATAAAAAATTTATAGTGGAAACAAAATTTATTTCTAATGTACTTGATAATAATTTAAGTTTATCAGAGTTTTTGTTAGTTATGTATTTTGATAATGAAATGGATCCTGTTTTTGATGTTAAGAAAATAAATTCACTTACTAAACTTAAAGAAGAAGATATTATGCTTTCTTTTGCTTCTTTAGTAGAAAAGAAAATAATTGAAGTTAAACTTGAAAAAGATGATTGTGGTAAAATGGTGGAAATTATTTCTTTAAATAGTTTTTACGATAAGATGGATTTAGATAGAAAAGTTGAAAATAAAAATAAAGTTTCTGGTGATATATTTTCAATATTTGAAGCTGAGTTTGGAAGAACTTTGTCTTTGATGGATTATGAAGTTATTAAAGCTTGGATTGAAAAAGATTTTAGTGAGGAATTAATTGTAGCTGCACTTAAGGAAGCTAGTTATAACGGCGTAACTAATCTTAGGTATATTGATAAAATTCTTTTTGACTGGAATAAAAAGGGTATTAAATCTCCTGAGGATATTAATAATAGGAAAAATAAACTTAATACTTTTGCAGAAACTACTCTCTTAAATTTTGATTGGCTTGATAATGAATAAAGAAATTTATGATTATTTAGAGTTAATGGTTCCTAATCCGGTTTGTGAACTTGATTATGAAA
This sequence comes from uncultured Muribaculaceae bacterium, assembly GCA_964370755.1. Lineage (GTDB taxonomy): Bacteria > Bacillota_I > Bacilli_A > RF39 > UBA660 > CAKOSP01. The sequence goes on along the minus strand of CAYJKL010000010.1, from coordinate 7,431 downwards.
AAGATTATGAACTTTTAATAGCGACTCTTTTATCTGCTCATTCGACTGACAAAAGGGTTAATATGGTTACTAAAGAATTATTTAAGTATTCTCTTGAAGAAATGAGAGATATGGATAAAGATTTTTTAGCAAGTATTATTAGATCTGCTGGCTCTCATAATAAGAAAAGTTCTTATGTGAAATTTCTTGCGGGAAAACTTATTGAAGATTATAATGGTGTTGTACCAAATAATAGAGATTACTTAGAAAGTTTACCTGGAGTTGGTAGGAAAACTGTTAATGTTGTTTTATCTAATATTTATGATGTTCCTACTATAGCTGTTGATACTCATGTAAGAAGAGTCTCTAATATACTTGGTATTGTTAATGATGAAGATGATGTAACTAAAATAGAAAAAGTTTTAATGAGTGAAATACCGATAGAAAAATGGAATAGGGTAAATGATCAGTTACTTTTGTTTGGAAGATATATTTGTAAAGCTAAGAATCCTGATTGTAAGATTTGTGAATTTAATAATAACTGTAAAAATAAAAAAGATTAGATAAAATTTCTAATCTTTTTGTTTGCTATTTATGGTCTAGGATTATTTCCTTCGTCTTCTGGATTATCTTCTTCATTTGATCCTCCAGATGAGTTATTACCACTTCCTGAATTATTTCCGCTATTTGTATTATTTTCATCGTCTGGGTCTGTAACGCTGTCATCTACATTACTATCAACACTTACGTTTACTGAAACGCTTGCTCCAGAACTTATCGCTGGTGTGAATATTGTGTAACTTGCTTTTACTACATATTTTTGAGTACCACTTGAAGTAACTTTATGTGTATATTCTTCATCAAGTGTGCTTCCTAGTAATGTTAGAGTACCATTTGTATCTAAATATATATTGTATATAACGTTACCCATTGTTGTTAAATTGTAATTTACTCTTTGTTCGTAATATTTACTTGCATGATTTCCATAGTATTCATTAAAGTAATCTGTTAAGAATGTTGTATCAATCCAGTCTGGAGTTTTAATTTCATTCCAAGTAAGTTTAACTTCAGTACCAGTTGATAACGCTTTTAAGTTTGTAACATTATCTAATGTTTCGTATCTTGTTGAAACTTCGGTAGGCTGTGAACCTGATTTGAAGTAATATGTTGATTTCATATTATCTGGTGTATTTGGTCCAGCTAACATTGCTGGTATTGTTTCGTTTTCTATTGTTACTGAAGTTATTCCTGATGGCATTTTAAACTGATTTCCTGTTGAGAATAACTCTGTACCAACTGCTCTTGATAAACCATTTCTTATTGTACCAATATTAGCACTTGTCATATAATGTTCTTTACTAAGTTGGTCATAGCCAATCCATGTTGAGAATGAATATTCTGGAGAGTAACTTACTACCCAGTTATCCATGATTGCATATGTTGGAATTCCAAGTTTAGTAGCTTGATCTGCATCTATTGTAGTAGTACCTGTTTTAGCTGCTAAATCTGTTCCACTTACTGAGAATCCTGCAACACCTGAGTTAGATAACATGTCATTTATTAAAAATGCAGTTTGCTCACTCATAGCTTTTTCTTTTGTATATTTAAATTCTTCTGTTTTATCATCTTCTAAATAAATTATTTTTGTTACTGTGTATGGTTCAATGTAATATCCACCTCTAGCAAATGCTGCGTATGCTGCACTAGATTCTATAGGAGATACTCCGTCAAACCCACCAATTGATGCTGATTCATATAGTGCTTCACCATAATCAATACCAAGGCCGTTTACAAAATCTTCAATAAGTGTAAGGTCTACCGCTGCTACATCTTGAAATGCTGTAAGGGCAGGGATGTTTCTTGATTGAACTAAAGCGTCTCTCATTGTCATCATTCCCCAGTACTGGTTATCCCAGTTTCTAATTGAAGAACCGTTTGAATAACTTGATGGTTCATCTAAGAATATATATCCTGGGAAACTATTTAGATATTCAATATGAGGTGCATAGTCAAATATTGGTTTAGCTGTTGAACCTGGCTGCCTTCTGGCATCTGCTCTGTTATGTCCTTTATTTGCATAATCTATTCCACTACTCATACCAACAATAGCGCCTGTTTCTACATCGGTAATTGCCATACCGAATTGTAAGTTTCCTCGGTCTTCTGGAATAGAGTAGCTTTCACCGTTTTCAACGTCTACTAAAATATCTTGTACATTTGGATCTAACGTTGTATATACTTCCATTGGAGTAGAATAAGGATTAAGTCCCGTTTTATCTTCAACTTCATTAATTACGTAGTCAATAAATACTTGGTATTCATGTGAATTTCCATTTTCTTGGTCAACTAATAATGACTCAATAGGAATTTCTAAAACTGCATCACGTTCTTCTTCAGTAATATAACCGTGTCTTATCATAAGATTTAAAACGGTAGTTTGTCTTTCTCTAGTACTTTCTGGATTTGTATAAGGATTATGAGATACTGGAGCTTGGAACATTCCTGCTAAAATAGTTGCTTCAGCCAAAGTTAAATCACTAACACTTTTTCCAAAGAAATATTGTGAACCTTGCTCAACACCAGTTATACCTGTGTAGTTTACGTTACCGTCATAACCAAGCCACTGTGAGTTTACGTAGAATTCTAAAATTTCTTCTTTGGTATATGAGTTTTCAAGTTTGAATATTGACATGTATACATCAGTAAATTTTCTTATGATACCACTTATACCACTAGCATCTTTTCCTGTGTATGTATTTTTTATTACTTGCATTGATAGAGTAGAGGCACCACCAGCATCACTATTTCCAAGTACTTGCTGGAATGATGCTACTACAAATCTTGGAACGTCTAGTCCAGTATGCTGGAAGAACCTTGAGTCTTCAGTTGCTACTATTGCATCAATTAATACTTGTGGTAATTCTTCATATGTAACAAGTTCTACATTATTTTCGCCTGTTCTAATTAACTCATTTCCATTTATATCATATATAATACTTGCTTCTTTTTGATAAAGCAAATCTTTGTTGAAGTCTGGAGCTGTTAATATAATGTAGAGTGCAAAACCTAGTACAAGTGTTGCAAGTCCTATACCACCAATTAGTACAATACTAAAAATTGTATTTTTAACATTTCTCTTTGTATTTTCACTTTTTACTTTCTTACTTTTAGGAGTAGTCTCCTTTTTAGGTTTACTTGATTTTACTTTAACTTTACTTAAATTTATTTTTTTCATTCATTTACCTCCAATAATTTTTCTAAACCAGTTATATAGTTTAAACCTTTTAAATAGTTATATTTTACTTCTATAAAGTTTTCCTTTATGTAGTTAAAAGGAATGCTTTTTCGATCATTTTCTAAAATGTATTTTATTAGTAACTTTCCGTCTGCTATATAATATAGGTTGTTAATACTAATAATTAAAAATATTATTCCTTTATGATTTATAACTTTTTTTATGTGCTCAATTTGATGATTATGTATATTGCTTAGTGGAAAAGAAGTTTTATTTTTTGTTTCTTTTGCATCAAACTCTATATAATATCCTTTGTAAACACCATTATAATCTAAAGTTGATTTTTCTTTAAAATAGGCACTTGTTATTTTAGTGCTGTCTGTTTTATTTATCCCAATGGGAGTTGCTTTTTTATGTATTACTGCAATATCGTGTTCTAAATAATATTTATTTGCTTCACTTATAATACTTTCAAGTTCCATTCCACGGTTTGCGTAGTTAACTGTTTTTGTGTATTTCTTTTTTATATTATTTGGATAATTCACCATATCACCTAATACCAATTATATCATAAAATTTAATTTTTTTTAATATTATTTTGACATATTTTGTCGAATTTGATAATTCTTAATAAAAAATATTGTAAAATAATTTTGGAGGATATATGAGAATAGAATTTTTTATTAATGAAATGCTAGAGAAACTGGGGAGTATTGAAACGAAGATTTATAATGTTGATACGCAACTTGACAAAATGGGTCAAAAAGAGGTATAATTTTTACGTCAAGAGGTGATTTTATGTTTGGTGAAAAGATTAACTATACTCCAGAAGAATTATATAATTATAATTTTAAATTTGACACTACTGGTTATAGAGCTAGAGAAGTTGATAAAGTATTAGATGATATCATTGAAGATGAAAAACAGTATATAAGAGCCATTAAAAAAATGGAAAAATATATTACTGAGCTTACTGATGAAAATGCTAGATTAAAGCAAGAACTTAGAAAAGTTAAAACAGAACTTGATGAAAAGGATCTTAGTGAACCTACAGGTGCTGTTAATAATGTTGACCTTTTAAAAAGAATTAGTCAACTAGAAAAAGTAGTTTATAGTAAATTTGAATAAAATTTTGACAAATGCTGCATAACATAGTTGTGTAGAGGAAAGTCCATGCTCGCACAAGCTGTAATGCTTGTAGTGTCCGTGCCTAGGGAAAAAATAACCTAGGGTAGCATACGCTAACGGCGCTGAATTAATCTTAACTGATTATAGTAAGTGTAAAGTGCCACAGAAACGAGTTTTTCGGGAAACTGAAAAAATGAAACGAGGTAAACCCCACGAGCGAGAAACCCAAATTTGGTAGGGGAACTTTTACGAAGGAACAAAAACAGAGTAAAGGACTAGTAATAGTAGATAGATATTTGTCACTTCCAATTGGAAGAACAGAACATGGCTTATAAAATTTTATTTTTAAAATATATTATAATAAAGGAGTGAATATTTTGGACGAGATAGGTGCCCTCTTAAAAGAGGCTAGAGAATCGTCAGGGGTGAGCCTTAAAGAAGCTTGTAATGATTTGAATGCTAAAGAAATAGTTTTAGAAAATATAGAAGATGGTAAAATAGGATCGTTCAAAGATGTGTTCGAACTTAAGACCATTATTTTTGACTATGCTAAATATTTAGGATTAGATGCTGATAAAGTTATCGATGATTTTAATGAGTATATGTTTGAGTATACTTCGAAAATTCCGATAAAAGAAATAGAAAAAACTATTGAACTTCAGCTTAAAGAAGAAAAGAAGGAAGAAGCGGGCGCAGTAATATCCCCTTATACTAAAACTGAAAAAAAATCGGATAAAAAATACTATTTATTTATGTTTATATTAATTGCATTACTAATAGTAGTGGTAGTAACATGGGCAATAAGACAAGTAACACTTGATAATTATACGACAGTAACTACAACTATAAGTTATAATGGATAGGAGAGTAAAATATGAAGTTAAATTTACCTAATAAAATAACTGTTGCAAGAATTATTTTATCGTTTATATTACTTATGCTTTTGATGCTTCCTTGGGAGCAAATGGGAGTTAGTTTTCCAACGTATGTTTATGAAGGAACTATTATAAATGTTAAGTATTTAATTGCAGGATTTATTTTTATAATTGCCTCAGTAACTGACTTTTTAGATGGTTATATTGCTAGAAAACATAATTTGGTTACAGATTTTGGAAAGACAGCGGATGCAATAGCAGATAAAATACTTGTAAATGGATTATTAATTATACTTGCTTATGAAAGAATAATACCACTTTTAATACCCGTTGTAATTATTACTAGAGATATTATTACTGATTCATGTAAGTCAGTATGTGGGTCTAAAGGAAAAGTTGTTGCGGCATCAAATTTAGGTAAAGTTAAAACTATATTTATGATGGTTGGTCTTGCACTTGTACTTCTTTATGATTTTCCATTTTTAATCTTTGGAATTGAAGTATCTGAGATTATAATTATGATAGCAACTGTGTTGTCTGTAATATCAGGTGTAGAGTATGTAAGTAAATCAATGCCGTTTTTAAAAGAAGATGATAAAAAATAATCATCTTTTTTAGTGAAATAACCTATTCTTTTTTATTATTTTAGAATAATATAAATTAGAAAGGATAGTGTTTATGAATAATTATTATGCTAATCCAGAAATGATTGAAGAAGCTAAAATGGAAGCTATGCATCAAAAAACTGGATATAAAGAAGAAACAATGAGTGATATGAAAATGGATGGAGGGTGCTGTGTTAATCCGTGCTGTCCACCTGTAATGTGTGAGCCTGTATATGAGTGTCCTGAAGAAAGAGTTTGTCATAGATATCATAACTATGAGATTCCACATATAACTCCATGTAACACAAGAATTATAAATCATCATGTATATAGACATACATTTAGACCGTGCTACTCATGTTGTGAGGAAAACGTAGTTTGTAATGTATATGACAATAAATGTTGTTAAAATCTCATAAGTTGAGATTTTTTTCTTTCATTTAAAGTTAACTTGCGATATAATGGTTATGGTGATTAGATTGAATAATAAAGGTTTTACAACAATTGAACTATTAATAGTAGTATTTGTATTTAGTATTGTTTATTTTGTAAGTGTACTAAATGTAACTTATGCTTTTGAAACTGATAATACTGAAGTTAGTTATGATCAAAAGATTACATTAATAGAGAAGCAAGCAGAAATATATGCTAGTGATACAGATGGATTTTTTGCTGAAGAGGATACTATTTATTTGTATGTTAAAGATTTGATTGAATATGGATATTTAAAAGCAGATGAAGATGGTAATGTGGTAAATCCACTTACTCCTAATAAGTTTTTGAATGATGATAAAATTAAAATTGAAAAAATAGGTGAAAAGATTGTAGCAACTTTTGTAAAAATTTAACTGTAAACGTTTTGTAAAATTTTAGCTTTTTATGTATACAGTATACAATATTATAGTACAATGTTAATGTAAGGAGAGATAAATATGTTATATCCATCAATTGATAAATTATTAACTATTGTTGATTCGAAGTACAAACTTGTGCATGTGGCTTCAAAAAGAAGTAAAGATATGCTTGAAACTGGGCACTATCAAGTTCCTGTTAATGAGTATAGTAATAAAAAAGAATTAGGTAGAGCAATGGAAGAATTAAACAATGATTTAATTAAAATTACGAAAAAAGATGAAAATTTCTAAAAAGTGCTTGATTATTATATTTTAATATGATAAAATAATCTTGCTTTTGGGGAATTGGCTCAGTTGGCTAGAGCACCTGCCTTGCACGCAGGGGGTCAAGGGTTCGAGTCCCTTATTCTCCACCAAAAGTAAATTATGTCACATCTATAAGATGTGGCTTTTTTTTGTTTATTTGTGAATTTTCCTTGATTTTCTTGTGTTGTATGTGTTAAAATACGAATGGCAGTAAATGCGAAAAAATAAACATTAATATGGATTATTGCTTCGAGTGCTCAAAATGAGTGTAGTAATAAGTTGAAGTATTAAGACGAAAAAACGAAGGAGGATGAATTTTATGGCCGTAGTTTCTATGAATTATTTATTAGAAGCTGGTGTACATTTTGGACACCAAACAAAAAGATGGAACCCAAAAATGAAAGAGTACATTTTTGGAACTAGAGAAGATATTTATATTATCGATTTAG
>CAYJKL010000009.1:42413-46407 GCA_964370755.1 uncultured Muribaculaceae bacterium | reverse complement strand
CTTTTTATTTGATATATTATTTTCGGTACATTTTAATTATGTTGTTTTACTTTGTGGGAAGAAGTAAAATAATAGTGAATTGGAAGGAAAAATTAATATGAAAACATTTATGCAAAAAAAAGAAACTGTTGAAAGAAAATGGTATGTTATTGATGCTGAAGGAAAAAATTTAGGTAGAATTGCAACTAAAGCTGCACACATCTTAAAAGGAAAACATAAACCTACTTATACTCCTCACATTGATTGTGGTGATTTCGTAATCGTAATCAACGCTGGTAAAGTAAATTTAACTGGTAAAAAACTTACTGATAAAATTTATTATAACCATTCTGGATTCCCAGGAGGACTTAGAGAAAGAACTGCTGGAGTTATGAAAGAAAAATATCCTGAAGAAATGATGGAAAGAGCTATTAAAGGAATGCTTCCTCATAATAGACTTGGTAGAGCTATGGGAACAAAATTATTTGTTTACAGAGATGCTGACCACAAACATATTGCTCAAAAACCTGAAGCAATGGAAATTGATTAGGAGGAACTAGAACATGGCTAAAAAACAAACATGGAATGCAACTGGTAGAAGAAAAGCTTCTGTTGCTAAAGTTACACTTGTAGGTGGAACTGGAAATATTACTGTAAATGGTAAAGATGTTAACGAGTATATGCCTTATGCTACACTTGTTATGGATTTAAAACAACCTCTTGTTTTAACTGGAAATGAAAATAGATTTGATATTGAAATTTCAGTTGATGGTGGTGGTTTTTCAGGACAAACTGGAGCTATCCGTTTAGGAATTACTAGAGCTTTAATGAAATTTGATGAGAATACTGATCAAACTAGAGAAGATTCTTATAGAAAAGTTTTAAAAGCTGCTGGATTTGTTACTCGTGATGCAAGAGTTAAAGAACGTAAAAAATACGGTCTTAAAAAAGCTCGTAGAGCACCTCAATTTTCAAAAAGATAATCAGTTTACTTTTTATACAAAATTACTCGCTTATGCGAGTTTTTTTGTTTTTATACACTTTTTGTGATACTATATATATTAAGAGGAAATATGATTATGAAAATTGAGTATGATAAATTTATTGAAAGTGCTAAAAAAGTTGAAAGAAATTCTAAATCAGTTAAAGTTAATTATAAATGTTTAGATGATGTTATTAAACTTATAAATAAAAGTGATATTAAATATTGGCTTGATGATAATCCTTTTAATATACTTGATGACGATACTGATAGAATAATTGATACCTTATTATTTTTACATACCATTGGTGATTACTGTTTTTGGGGTGACCCTAAATGGACTATAGATGTTGATGGTGATAAATTAGATGGATCATATGCGATGATGTATTTAGTTTGTAATTATATTAAATATAATGAAAATTTTGATATGAATTTTGAACAGTTTAAAGATTTTCTAAAAGGGAATGTAGAAATTCCGCTACTAGAGGATAGATATAATAATTTGTTAGAAATGAATAAAATTTTAGCTGGTAATAGGTTTAGTGATTTAATTAAAAATATAGATAATGATACTGAGTTATTTGAATTTATTGTTAGAAACTTTAGTTATTTTGAAGATAAATCTATATATGATGGAGTAGAAGTTTATTTTTACAAAAGAGCCCAGTTACTTGTTTCAGATATATTGCATGTGAAATCTGTTAAAGAAAAAATAACTGTTGATTATGGTAATTTAGTAGGGTGTGCTGATTATAAACTACCTCAAGTTATGAGAGCATATGGTATTTTAGAATATAATAAAGAACTTGAAAATATAGTTGATAGTGGTATTTTGATTTTAGCAGACTCTGAAATGGAAAATGAAATTAGAGCTAGTACTCTTGTAGTTATAGATTATATGTCCAAGAAACTTGATATACCTAGAATGGATATCAATGATTATATTTGGTTACTTGGTCAAGATAAAGAAAAAATGACTAAACCATATCATAAGACTATTACTAATAAATATTAAAAGGAAGGATGTTGAAAATGACAGGAGAACAAATAGAAAAAATATATAAACACGATAAAAATGAATACATTTTAAAATCTAATGAAGATTATTTAAAGTGGTGTGAATCAAAAAAAGAATACTATGGTGGTATACTTGAAGTTATTGATAAGCACCAAAAATTTATTGATAAAGTTGTGTCTTGGTATGAATTTAAGTTTACCAATAAATTTTTTGATTTAAAGGATGGCACATATGATATAAGATTTGAAGATTTGACAGATTATTCTGGAAATTTTGTGCTTGATCAACTTTTGTTTGCTATGGAAGATGAAGAGTTAGATATTCTTAATCCTGGTTACTATTCTGGTTTATATGTAGGTCAGAGTATACCTGATTTTGAAAATGAAAGAATTAATTACCATTTCAAATTAGGTATAGAATTTGCAAAAATGAATAATGAAGGAAAAGATTATTTTAATGTTGATAGCAAAATGTTTTTGTTTGCTGACCATGAAACTGGTATAGTGGAATTAAAGCATGAATTTTCTGAACTAATTGGTGCTAAAGAAATTGATATTCACACTTTGTATAATATATTAAGTGTAAAACATGATGGTGAGTATGATCTTTCAAATTTAGAAAGATGTTTGATGAGAAGGCAAGTTGATTTAGAAAATAGAAAGTGGTTACTTAATATGGTATCTTTAAAATTGTTTTTTTCTCATAGTACATCTTATGATAGAGGTTATGCTAGGGCAGAAATTTTTGTAAAAGAATTTAATGAGAAATTTGGTCTTGATTTAAATTTAGATCATCTTGATGTGATTGTTAGAAGTGCTTTTGGTGAACTTAAATTAATTAGATATAATAATAAATAAAAGATGTTAATTAAAATAGCATCTTTTTATATTTTTAATTTATTTCGTGTATAATTTTTGAGGATTTAGACAATATTAAACTGCTTTTTGAATTTTTAAATTATAATATAAACTTAAGTGAGGTAGTTTGTATGGGTTTAATAAAAAAGATAGGATTAGTTTCTGTAGGTTTATTGTCGATAGGTATTTTTAGTGATAGTGATGATATTAGTGAACCTGTAGAAAAGAAAAATTATACTGAGTTTGATGTTAAGAAAGTTGTTGATAATGATGAAACTGAGGTAGAAGAAAGTGTAATTTCTGAACCTTTGTTAGTATGTGACGGAACTAATATTACTGTAAATTGTGAACTTGATGGAATAGTTTATGAATTATATGTTTATCATCCTGCGGTTTCAGAAAAGTCACACTATGAAGAAGCACTTAATGGTTATACTCAAGTTGTAGTTGGTTACTGCACTATGTGTAATGATGGAACTAGAAGTCCTTCTTGTTCAACTGGTAGTGGTACTTGTTCTCATCATGGGGGTGTTAAAGAGTTTAATGCTCCTATATATGAAAGTGTGCCTAATTACGAAACTAAAAAAGTAATTGATATACCAGCAGCTGATGCATGGTATGAAACTATTGTTAAATAATAAATATATATGCTATAATCTGTTTGGGTGTTTATGAAAATAGAAAATGAATATAGTTTTGTAGTAGATGATATTGAAAGTATTTTGAAATATCTAAATAAAAATGAATATAATTTAGTTAGCAAATCAAATGAAATTAGAAAAATATATAAAGGCGGTTTTAATTTTTATGCAAGAATCACTGAAAGTAATATCAATGGAAAAGATGCAATAGTGGTTGACTTTAAAGAAGAGAAATTAGTTGACAGTGTTTTTAATTCTTCTAAAGAATCTATTCCTTTGTATATTTCTAAGTGTGATATACATAAATATGAATCTATATTTGATGTTATGGGACTTAGTTTGGATAAAATACTAGTTAGAACTAGAAGTGTGTATTGTAAAGAAAATATAATGTTTGAAATTGATGATTACAGTGAACCTGAGAAAAAATTTGTTGTTGCTATTGAAGGTAAAAAGTGGTTAATTGACAGTGTTTATGAAGAAATTGAGAAAATAATTTGATTTATTTTCTTTT
>CAYJKL010000009.1:2963-42313 GCA_964370755.1 uncultured Muribaculaceae bacterium | reverse complement strand
TTAATTGACAGTGTTTATGAAGAAATTGAGAAAATAATTTGATTTATTTTCTTTTTATATGCTATAATGAATTTAGAAAGTTATGAGGTGTTTTAATGGGATTTATTAAAGCGTTTGCAGGTGCTATAGGTGGTACGTTTGCTGATCAGTGGAAAGATTTTTATACTGTTTCTCCAAGCATTACTCCTACAACTGCGGTATCTAAAGCTGTTGCTCAAGGTACAAATAATGGAAGGGGATCAAATACTAAAGGGTCAGAAAATATTATTTCTAATGGTAGTAAAATATTAGTACCAGATGGAATGGCTCTTGTTACTATGCAAGATGGTGCATTTAGTGGTTGTATTACTGAGCCGGGAGGATTTATATTTTCTTCTGAAGATGTTAATGCACAATCTATTTTTGCTGGTGATGGTATTATTGGTCCACTTATTAAACAATCTTGGGAAAGATTTAAGTTTGGAGGACAACCAGGTTCTGCGCATGCAGCATTCTTTGTTAATTTGAAAGAAATACCAGGTTTAAAATTTGGAACTGCTGCTCAAATATATTGGGATGATGCATTTTTAGGAACACAAGTAGGTGCTGTTACTAGAGGTACTTATACTTTAAAAATCGTAGATCCACTATTATTTTTAAAGAATTTTGTTCCAGTTAATTTTGTTTCTGGTGAAGGAGCTAATTTCGATTTAGCTGATATGGATAATGAAGCTGCTGCTCAATTATTTAATGACGTAGTAAGTTCTTTGTCTGCTGCATTTTCAAATTATACTAATGATGTTGACAAAGGAAATAGAATTACTAAAATACAAGGAGATCAAATTGGATTCGCTCAAAGCTTATCACAAGCTGTTGAAGATGGATATGAGTGGAGAAGTAGACATGGTCTTGTTATTGAAAAAGTTGCTATAGTAGCTATTGAGTACGATGAAGATACTCAAAAACTTCTTAGTGATGTTAAAAAAGCTGATGCTCTTGCTGGTGCTAGAGGTAACTCATTTATGCAGCAATCTGTTGCAAGAGGTATGCAAGCAGCTGGAGAAAATCCAAATGGTGGAGCTATGGGAATGGGCTTCATGGGAATGGGTATGAATGCTGCTGGCGGTGTAATGGGAGCTATGCAACAACCTACTGCTCCAGCTACTCCAGCTGAAGATCCTTATGAAAAATTAACTAAAATGAAAGGTCTACTTGATAGTGGTGTAATTACTCAAGAAGATTTTGATAAAGCTAAAAAAGATTTACTTGGATAGATTTTAAAATTGATACTAGAAATAGTATCTTTTTATTTGCATATAATTTTTTATGAGAAGATATGATCTATTTATTTTGGTAACGTTTGTTTTTTTATTTATATTATTAAGTAGTAGAAGTGTAGGAGCTAGTGTTCCTTTAGTTGGAAAACTTATAGTTGTTGATGCCGGTCATGGCGGTCTTGATCCTGGTACTTTAAGTGGGGAAATTTTAGAGAAAGATTTAAATTTGGATATTGCTTTACTACTTGAATTAGAGTTAAGTAAGATGGGTGCCAGTGTAATCTTAACTAGAGATGGAGATTATGATTTATCTTCTCCTAATACTACTCTTAGAAAAAGAAGTGATTTTGATAATAGGATATTACTAATAAATGAAAGTAGTGCTGACTTGTATTTATCTATTCATATGAATTTTTTAAATGATTCTAGTTATAGTGGTCCACAAGTTTTTTATGATAGTGATAACTTGGGTCTTGCTGATGTAATTCAGAACACTTTAAATAATGAACTGGGGAGTAGTAGAAGCGTTAAATCTATACCAGATTCTACTTATATGTATAAACAACTTAATATTCCGGGTGTTTTAATAGAGTGTGGCTTTTTATCTAATGCAAACGAGAGATATAAACTTACTACTGAAGATTATCAAAAAAAAATAGCAGAGCTTATTGCTGATGCTATTTCTAAATATTATTAAAACTCAAAATATTGTAATTTTTTATTTCTTTTTGAATTTAATCCGGTGATATAAGAATTGTTACCTATGAACTTTAATATGTCGTTTAAATCTTTTTTGTCTTTAAAGTATGTTTCAAGCATATTTATTATTCTTACTGACTTGTCTACTGCATTATCATATATATCCAGTAGGGAATTAGTGTATAAAACACTTTTATCACAGGGGTGATGCCAAGTATCTCTTTTGAGATTAAACATTGTTGGGTCGATAATACCTGTTCTTGTTGAATTGAATCTTAAGTTTTTGATTTTATTGGTAGTTATTTTATCAAATACTCTTAACATATTTTGTTTTATACCGTTTCTATCTACAATTACATTTTTAAATGCAAATTGTGTATCTTTGTATGATTTTGTATAGATTTTACTTATGTTATTAAAATTAAATGTTTTGTTAAATATTTGGTCTAGTGCTGTTTTTGTTTCTTCTTTAAAAGTTATGTTTGGAAGAAGTTCTTTTTTAACATTTATTTTTGAATATAATTTTTTGTAGTCATATTCATAGAAGAATGCGTCAAGTGCAAATTCAAACTTTGCATGTAAACCATTGTATTTATGAGTATTTTTATCTTCTTTTTTGTAAACGCCCGTTTTATAAAATACATATGGGTGTATATAAGTGTCTAATATGTAATGATTGATTGAGCCATATAAATAACAAAGTAATTCTTCATTTTTTTCTTGATTGTTTTCTGTGATGTAGTTTATGATGTTTTCAAAGTAGTTGTTTATGTTATTTCTATGGGCGGTTTTGCCTAATTCTCTTATTTTTTTTCCGATTAAAGGATTATAGAAATTGTAAAAGTAAAATATATCGAAACTTTGATTAAATGCGTAGTATAAATTTATATTTTTATTTAGTTTGTTTTGGGTTTCTTTGTTTAGTTTATCTAGTACACTTTTTCCGTATTTTAAGTGTGTATATGTTGCTGCCATGTTACTCCTTTTTTTTCATTATAGCACTTTCACATAATAATCACAAATTAAATACATATAAATCACTCGAAAATTATATATTATATTTATCGTTTGTGATATAATGATTAAGAATAATAAAGGTGAAGCGTGTGAAGACTAAAACATTTAAATCATTAGAAGAACAAATTGAGATGCTTATTGGTAAGGATTTAATAATAAATGACTATGATTATACTAGAAATATTTTATTAAGAGAAAATTATTTCTTTATAAGTGGTTATAGACATTTATTTATGATGCCTGATGATAGGTTGTTTATTAAAGGTACGACATTTGACGAATTACATGCACTTTTTCACTTTGATAGACAAATTAGAAATATAATATTTAAAAATATTTTAGTTTTTGAAAATAATTTAAAGAGTATTTTATCTTATGTTGTTAGTAAGAATCATGGGTTTAAAGAACAAAGTTATTTGAATCCTAAGAATTTTGTTAGACATCCACAAAGACATAGACAAGTAAATGATTTGATTCGTAAAATGAAAAGACAAATAAATGTAAATGGTAAACAACATTCTGCAACTAGTCATTTTATGGATAGATATGGGTTTATACCTTTATGGGTTGTTGTTAAAGTATTATCGTTTGGTATAGTTGGTGAACTTTATCAAATACTACAAATACAAGATCAACAAGAAATAGCAGATTTATTTAATTTGGAAGTTGAACAGCTTGTTTTGTACTTGCCTATACTTGCTAATTATAGAAATTTATGTGCGCATGAAGATGTATGTTATCAACATAAAAATCAAAAAGATATAGAAAATACGACTTATCATCATCAATTATATATTCCTAAAGATGAAGATGGATATATGTATGGAAAGAATGATTTGTTTGCTCTTGTAATTATTTTAAAACAAGTATTAAATGAAAAAGATTTCATAATGTTTATGAATGAGATGAGTTATGAAATTGACGTATTGGATGGTAAAGTTGATATTATTGAAATTGATAAAATATTAATTTCGATGGGCTTTCCACCAAATTATAAAGAGATAGTGAGGATATAAAAATGGACAATAAAAATAATAATGGAATAAAAATTATAGGGGGAGTAATAGGTGGTGCACTTTTGATGTATGGCGCAATTTACTTTTTTCCACAACAATTTAGTGAAGTAATTACTAAAACTGAAAAAGATGTAACAGTTACTGAAAATGGTATAGCTGATGCAGTTGATAAAGTTTATGATGCTGTAGTTGTAGTTAATACTTTTAATAATGATCAGCCGATTTCATCTGGTACTGGTTTTGTTTATGAGACAGATGATGGTAAAGCTAGAATTTTAACTAATGCACATGTTATTGAAGGTGGAAATAAAGTTATTGTTACGTTTACTGATGGTAGAACTGTAGAAACTGAAATAATTGGATCTAATTCTTATGAAGATGTTGCAGTACTTGAAGTTAATGCTGAAGATATAATTATAGTGGCAGAGCTTGGAGCAAGTGAGAATTTAAGAGTTGGAGATACTTCTTTTGCAGTAGGTGCTCCACTTGATGATGCGTTTTCGTGGACTGTTACTAGAGGGATAATTTCAGGTACAGATAGACTAGTAGAAGTTGCTGTTAGTGATAGTCAAACTGCTGATTACGTTATGAGCGTTTTACAAACTGATGCTG
Organism: uncultured Muribaculaceae bacterium; assembly: GCA_964370755.1. Taxonomy (GTDB): domain Bacteria; phylum Bacillota_I; class Bacilli_A; order RF39; family UBA660; genus CAKOSP01. The sequence continues at coordinate 37,713 of CAYJKL010000009.1, read as the reverse complement.
CTATTAATAGTGGTAACAGTGGTGGACCTTTATGTAACTCTAATGGTGAAATAGTTGGAATTAATACACTTAAGCTTGCTACCGAAGGTGTTGAAGGTATGGGATTTGCTATACCTATAGAAGAAGCTTTAGAAACTGCTGATGAGATTATTAATGGTGAGAGTAATGCGCAACCATATTTAGGTGTTGGAATGATAGATTTTTCAGGAGTATATTATTATCCTGAATATAATGATGTAGTTACTGAAAGTAAGCTTGAAGGTGGAGTAATAGTTACTGAAATTACTAAAGGTTCTGCTGCTGAGGCTGCCGGTCTTGAAGTAGGGGATATTATTACTCATGTTAATGATGTTGAGATTATGAGTATTTCTTATTTTAGATATGAATTATATAAAAATGATGCTGGAGATAAAATAGAATTATCTTATTATAGAGATGGTAAAAGTAACACAGTAGAAGTTACACTTGGATCTAATCAAATAACTGGATAATTGTTTAGGGGGAAACTATGGATAAATTAGTCACAAAGAGAATATTTGCTTATATTTTAGATGTAATTTTTATATCGTTTATTCTGTCACTTGTGATGCAAATAAGTTTTATAAATCCTAATTATGATAATTATTTTGAAATTTATGAAGAGCATACTGCTGATAGATCGATTTCTGAGTTAACTGAATATATGGAAACTTCCTTATATGAGGAGAATGTTTATTTACTTGCTGGTTATGGTAGTGTATATTTTATATTAGATATAGTAGTTCTTTTTGGTTACTTTGTGTTATTTCAAAAATATAATAATGGGCAAACTATTGGAAAAAAATTAATGAAAATTAAAATTGTTGGGGAAGACAAGAAGGATTTAAAATTATCTACTCTTTTTATAAGAAGTTTATTCTTATATGAGTTTATTCCTAATTTAATTAAATATATTCTAGTATTATTTACTATGATAAGCTTTAGTACATATAATTTTATTGATTTAATTATAGTAAATGTCTTTTCAATTATTTTCTGGGTATGTGCGATTATGATTGTGTTTACATCTAAACATAAAGGTCTACATGAAATAGTTTCTAAAACTAAAGTTATTAGTGTAAAGGAAAGTAAAAAAAGTACTGTTTAAGTATCTTTTTTTTATTTGTGATGTTAAAATTTTACTGAGGTGTTTATATGAATAGAAGAGATAGTGTGAAAATGGTTAAGAGAGTAATTATAACAATAATAGTTGTTGCGTTGATTGGTTCTATATATTATTCTTTTAAATAGTACAAATATTTTCATATCTTTTTTATTTTTTATGTAGTATAATACAAATGAGGAAGATATGGCTAGAAGAAAGTTAAAAAAGAATGTGAAAATAGTTTTTTTTACTGTAATAATTTTAAGTTTGTTTGTAGTGGGATATTTTATTTATAAACCAGGGACTGTTATTCTTAATAAAGATGAAACTAAGGTAGAAAAAAGTATTGATTATAAAAATGAGATCATAGGTTATGAAATTGATGGTGTTACTTTAGAATTTTTAGAGTATGTCGATAATAATTTTGAGTCGTCTCTAAAAAATATTTATAATTCACTTGAAGCAAATGGTTATAGTGAATTAATTTGGAGGGATGTAACAGGTTATTCATTTATTGTTTTAAATGATAAATTTAACGGTAATAATCATACTGAAATTGATGATAATACGATAACTTTTGTTGGAGATACTTCATTTGCTGATAATTATAAAGTTATGGAAGCTTATAATGAAAGAGGTCTTGGACTTGAAGGAGTTATATCTAGTGATGTGATTAGTTATTTAAATAATAGTGGTCTTACTATTGCGAATTCTGAGTTTGCTTTTGGAAGTGATGAAACTCCGCTTGCTGGTAAGTATTATACTTTTGTTGGTGACCCTGGTAATGTTAGTTTATTTCATGAACTTGGTGTTGACTTAGTAACACTTGCTAATAACCATGTTTATGATTATGGAAGTAATGCTTTTAATACTACTCTAGAAACTTTTGACAATGCGTCTATTGCTAGAATTGGAGCTGGAAAAAATTATGAAGAAGCAAGTGCTTCTGAGTATTACATTATTAATGGATATAAAGTATCGTTTATAAATGCTAATAGATCTGAGAAAATTGTGTTGACGCCTGGTGCTACTGAAACTGAAGAAGGGGTATTTAGGTGTTATGACCCTGAAAATCTTATTAATAGAATTAAAGAAGAAGATATTGTTAGTGATTTAGTTATACCTATTTTACACTGGGGTCTTGAAGGTTCTCATGAAATAGAAGAAGTGCTTCTTGAAACTGGTAAAGAGTATATTGATGCTGGAGCAGATGCAATAGTGGGGCATCATGCGCATGTTCTTCAAGGTATTGAATTTTATAATAATAAACCAATTGTATATAATTTAGGTAATTTCATTTTCGATGATTATTCTAGAGAACTTGGTGTTGTTACTTTTACTGTAAATGATGATAAAAACATGGATTATTTATTTTTACCTGCTCTTCAAGAAGACGTATATACTGATTTTTTAGAAGGTGAAGATAAAAATACATGGATTAATAATATGAGAGAGTGGTCTATTAATACTCATTTTGAAGATGATGGAACATTTTATCAATTAAATTAAAATTAATATAAATTTTTTCAACGATTGATCTTTCAGAATTGTATTATGTATGGAAGAGGTGATCTGAAGTGAATTTGCTGGAAAATAAAAACAGCGAATTCGTTGATATTTATAATAGGAACGTACAGACTGTATATCGAGTATGTTATATTTATATGAAGAATAAAGCTGATGCTGAAGATATGACTCAAAATACTTTCGCAAAATACTTAAGATATAAACCAATATTTGACAATATTACCCACGAAAAATCTTGGTTTATTGTTGCATCTTCAAATTTATGTAAAAATCATTTTAAATCTTGGTACAATAGAAATATTATTCAAGGTGAAACTAATAATGCATCAACTTATGATTCTGATGATACTACTCTACAAACCGTACTCGAGCTTCCTGTAAAATATAAGCAGATTATTTATTTATACTACTATGAAGGATATAGTACAGTTGAAATCGCAAAATTATTAAATAAAAACGAATCAACTATCAGATCACAACTTTCAAAAGGTAGAAAACTATTAAAAGATATACTCGGGAGTGATAATTTATGAGCAGGCGCATTAAGTGCTCTTTGGATCAGATACATCTTACTAAAACTCAGCAGGATGTAATATTAAAGAAACTATTAAATAAGAAGAACGTCAAAAAAAAGATTGGTGTTTTATTTGTGTTTTCTTTAATAATTATTTTAATAATAATTATTAACTAGTTTAGGCTAGTTTTTTTTTGATTTATTTTGTATAATGTAATTATGATGGAGGCTTAAATGATAAAACTTAAAAGTGTGTCTAAATATTATTATAGTAAAGGCATTGTTGCTAGTGGTATAAGTAAAATAGATATTGAATTTAATATTGGTGAGTTTGTTGCAATTACAGGTGAGTCTGGTAGTGGAAAGTCTACACTTCTTAACGTAATTAGTGGTCTTGATAGTTATGAAGATGGAGAAATGTATATAAATAATAGTGAGACTAGTCATTATACAGAGAAGGATTATGAAAATTATCGTCGTAAATATATTGGGAATATTTTTCAAAATTTCAATTTGGTAAATAGTTATACAGTTTATCAAAATGTTGAATTAGTACTTCTTCTTAGTGGTGCTAAGAAAAAAGATTGTAAAAATAAAGTTTTAGATTTAATTGAAAAAGTTGGTTTAACTAAGTTTAAAAATACTAAAGTTTCTAAACTTTCTGGTGGTCAAAAGCAAAGAGTTGCAATTGCTAGAGCTCTTGCTAAAGATACACCTGTTATTATTGCAGATGAACCAACTGGGAATCTAGATAGTAAAAGTGCTAAAGAAGTTTTAGAAATTTTATATGATATTTCTAAAGAAAAATTAGTGGTAGTAGTTACTCATAATTATGAACAAATAGAAAAGTATGTTACTAGAAAAGTTAGAATGCATGATGGAAAAATTATAAGTGATGATAAATTGTCAGATAGTAGAAGTGATGTTACTTGTAATAATTTTGATTTAAAAGAGATTGGTTTTTTTAATAAAATTAGATTAATTTTGCGTAATACATTTAATGTATTTCCTAAGTTTGTACTTTTGTTTTTAGTTTTTTTATTTTTAACAGTCGCTATAGTAAGTAAGTATGCATACGATAGAAAAGAAGAATTTTATGTAAATAATTCAGGTTATAATTATTATTTTAGTGATACCTCGCCTGAGAGAATTATTTTGAAAAAAGATGGGTTAGTTAGTTTTAATGAAGATGATTATGAAATTCTTAGGAATTTAGATAATGTTGAGTCTTTAGTAGAAAAAGATGTTTTTATAGATACTTATAATGGTATTTATAATGATTATGCTTATTTATATGGTATGATTAATAATATTAAAGATTTTGATTATACACTTGATTATGGAAATATGCCTGTTAATAGTAATGAATTTTTGATTTATTCATCACTTGATTATTTACCTTATGACCCTGAAACACTTATAGGTGAGAGCTTTGTTTTAGAAGGTGATTACATGAATCTTTTTGGAAAGTTTGTGTTAGCGGGTATTGTAATTACTGATGAGTATGATTCTGAAATTTATCATTCTTCAGAGACGTTAGAATATATATCTGTTTTAAATATTATGAATAGCATGAATGGTTCATTTGAAATCAGTATTGAAGGTGAGAATAGTTATAATTATTATAACTTTGTTATTGGACAAAATATCCCACAGGGTAGTGTTTATGTAGGAAGCGCTGTTTGTGAAAAATGTGTTGGTAAAAGTTTGACTTTTTCAAGAAGTGATATGTATGAAGAAGTTACCACTAGTTATAATATAGCTGGTTATGTAAATGAATATAATTATAAATATTATGGTGCTGAGAGTTCTGATGTGGCATATACTTCTATATTTTTAAATAAAGAAGATTATTTAAATATTTACAGAACTAATAATTTTCAAACTAGTATTTACGTTGAAGATTTAAAGCTTTTAGATGATACACTTTTAGAACTTGAAAGTTTAGGTTATATTCCTTTTTCCCTTAGAGATTCATTAGTATCTGATTATGGTGATTCAGCATTTGTTGTTTTTAATAATTTGTTAACTCTTGTGATTATATTTATTTTATTTTTTATTTCTTACTTTGTAGTTAAGCTGATTTTAAAATCTAGAAATGTTTATTTTTCTACTGTTAGAATATTAGGTGGTACTATGAATATTGCTAGAACTTTGTTAATTGGAGAATTATTTGTTGTTTCTTCACTAGCTTTTTTCACAGTTGTTGCTGCTGCTCATGTAAGTTATTTTGATTTACAGTTTTTAAAAGATATAAACGAGTATATAACGTTTAATCATTATCTTATTTTATATTTAATAATGATTGTTATGAGTTTTTTAATAAGTGTGCGTTTTAGTTTAAAATTGTTTAAAAATAGTGTTATAACAACACTTAATGAGGAGGCTTAATATGATAAAAATTTGTAAAGTTTCCAAGTATTTTAAAAGTGGAAATAATAAGGTTAAAGCAGTTGATAATATATCACTTGAATTACCTAAAAATGGGTTAGTTGCACTCCTTGGACCTAGTGGTTGTGGAAAAACAACTCTTCTTAATATTATCGGTGGACTTGATAAACCTAAAAAAGGTAAAGTTTACGTAAATGATATGTTAATTTCTAGTAAGTTTTCTTGCAAAGTTGATAAAGTTAGAAATAATAATATTGGTTATATATTTCAAGATTATAAATTAATTAATAATTTAACTGTTTTTGAAAATGTAGAAATTGTTCTTAAGATGATTGGTGTTAAAAATAAGAAGGAAAGAGAAAAAAGAGTTAACTTTGTTTTAGAAAAAGTTGGAATGTATAGATATAGGAGAAGACCTAGTTATATGCTTTCAGGTGGTGAAAGACAAAGAGTTGCGATTGCTAGAGCACTTGTTAAAAATCCTGATATAATTTTAGCAGATGAACCAACGGGGAATCTTGATTCTAGAAATTCTCTTGAAATAATGAAAATTATTTCATCTATTGCTAAAGATAGATTGGTTGTTTTAGTTACTCATGAAAAGTCTCTTGCTAAGTTTTATGCAACTAGAATTGTTTCACTAGAAGATGGAAAAATTGTTTCGGATGAACTTAATAAAGAAATAGATGATTTAGATTATGTAATTGATAATAATGTTTACTTAAAAGATTTTGATGTTATCGAGCATATAAGTAGAGATAATTATGATATAAATATTTATAATAATAATGATGATAAGCTTGAGTTTGATGTAGTTGTTAAAAATGGAAATATTTATATTAAAAGTTCTCAAAAAATTGAAGTTGTTGATGAGCACTCTAGTATTGAGTTTATTGACGATCATTATAAAAAGCTTAGTAAAAAAGAACTTTTAGAGTTTCATTTTACACTTGATGGTGTAATAAGCGATAATAAGAAGAAATATAGTTCTATATTTAATCCTTTTACATTTATTAAAAATGGTTTTGCTAAGGTCTTTAAGTATACTTTTATTCGTAAAGTTTTACTCATTGGATTCTTTGTTTCGTCTGCTTTTACACTTTTTGCATTTGGTGCTATTGTTGGTATTAATAAATATGAAGAAAAAGATTTTTTAAGTCAAGATAGAAATAATGTAACTGCTACTACTAATGTTAGTTCTGCTTCTTATGATAATATTACTTTGAATGAAAATGTTTTACTAGCTCTTCCGTATGGTGGAAATCTTTCAATGGATGTATTTTTAGAGAAATTTTCACAAGTTCAATTTTATTCACAATTTAATTTATCTATTGCTCCGCTTAGTTTGGTTTCTGAAGATAAAATTATTGCTGGTAATATGCCTAGTAATCCTAATGAGGTATTAATAGATAAATATTATATTGATAACTTAATAGAAAATTCACCTGACTTTAAGATGGTTGGTGTAGTTAGTTATGAAGATTTTATTGGTATTAGTTTTGGGTCGCCTATGCAAAGTAATAGTGAATTTTTAGAGTACACTATTTCTGGTGTATATGATGGAAATAATGTTTCTCTTTATGTCGATGAAAATAGTATTCCTAATTTATTTTCTATAGCAAATAGTGGAGGAAGTGAACTATTTTTAAATTATGCTGCTTACTCTAATAATATAATTCTAGAGAGTGGACGAATGCCTGAAAATAATTATGAAATAATTTTGCATTCTAATTTTAAAGAACAGTACAAAAACAATAATATTTTTTCTTTAGAAAATGTTGATTATACAATTGTTGGTTATTTTGATAATAACGAATTTAATAATAATTTTTTTGTTAATAGTGATACTTTATATTATAAGTTATTTAAAGAGACTAATAAATTAACTGTGTACTCTATGGATAAATCTTCTGTTATTGATGATCTTAAAAATATGAATATTAACGCAATTGATTCTTATGTTGCTGCTGAAAATAGTTTTGTTATATCTAGAGAAGAAAATATTACACAAATTACAATTATAGCTGCTATTACTTTAGGAATTTCTGTTATTCAAATATTTTTAATTGTTAGAGCATCATTTTTATCTAGAGTAAAAGAAGTAGGTATTTATAGAGCAATAGGTGTTAAGAAAAGTGATGTTTATAAAATGTTTGCAAGTGAGATTATTGCTATAACGATACTTGTTAATATACCTGGTTTAATTATTATGACTTATATTTTACGAAATGTTGAGTTTATTAACAGTTTTGTTGATACAAGTAATTTGATAATTTTAGCTAGTTTAATTTTTGTGTTTATAATTAATATTGTGTTTGGTTTATTACCTGTGTTTGGTACTATTAGAAAAAGACCTGCTTATATTCTTGCAAGACATGATATTGAATAAAAGATTGTACTATTTAATTAGTACTTTTTTATTTTCGTTATAATTACAATTTTATTTGTTTTTGTGGTATACTATAGTGTGAAACGAGGGTGTTATGATTAAATTAAGTAAGGATGCTGAAACAAGATTAATAAATCATTTTGGATTTTATATTTATAGTGAGCTTATTAAATTTGATAAAAGTAGAGTTAAAAATATATTTGCTGATGAGTATGAATATGATTCTGTCAGTTGTTATGAAGTAAAAGATTTTAATTCTAAATTTTATGAAGTTGTTTTAAATTTCAATTTAGAAAAAGAAATTGTAGGTATGTCTTGTGGGTGTGATGTTTTTAAAAGGACTAAGAAATGTAAACATGTGGGAGCTGTAATTGCTAATTATTATGAGAAAGTATTGGATGAAGAAGAGATTACTGATGAAGATAAGTCTTTAAAAATTTATGAAGAATTACTTAGTAATAATCTATCTAGTGATAGAATTGAACTTAAACTTGTTCCTGTTTTATCATTTGGAAAGTATGATGATGTAATTTTTAAAATTAAAATTGGAATTAATAAACTTTATTTGATGTCTAATAAGTGTTGGAATTTTAATAGAGTTTTTGATAATAAGAATGGAATTGTTAACTTTGGTAATAATTTTTCATTTGATGGCGCTAAACATTATTTTAATAAAGAAGATGAAGCAATATATAAAGTGTATAGAGATTTAATTTCAACAGGTAATTATTATGATGAAAAGTATGCTTTACTTGACGATATTAAACTTCATAATTTACTTGGTTATTTAAAGGATAAAACTTTTGAAGTTGAGGGTTATGGATTATCTTATGGTGTTAAAGAAGAAAATCCGGTTGGCGTTAATATTTTAAAAGAAGGAAGTAATTATAAAATTGATTTTAATTTAAATGATATTCCTTTTTTGGGAGAAGATTTTAGATATTACTTTGATAAAGGGCTTTGTGTTTTACCTGAAAAAATTAGTGAAGTACTTCGAGCGATGGATCATAATAATGTAAATAGTTTGGTTTTAGATGAAGAGAAAGCTGTTAACTTTAATAAGAAAATATTTAAAAATGTTTCTGAAAATGTAGTTGTTGATGAACAAATTAAAGATAAATTCAAGTTAATTAATCCAGTAGTCAAACTTTATTTTGATTATAAAGATGATGTGTTATGTGATGTGTGTTTTAAATATGGTGATACTGAAGTAAATTATTATGATGAAGCAAAGTCTTATAGAAATGAAGAATTTGAAGATGATGTAATTAGAGATTTAAGAGATTTTTGTTTTGAACAACATGAGAAAAAACTTGTTATTACTAAGCTTGGTGATATGGTTTATTTTTTTGAAGAAGGTATAAATAAACTTGATGATAGTTATGAAATTTTTACCACTAATAAATTTAAAAAAGGTGGTATGCTTAAGAATAATTCAATAAGTTCACAGTTTTCAATTGGAACTGATAATATCATGACTTATAATTTTGAGTTGGGTGCTATTGATGATAAAGAATTAAGTAAACTTTTTGACAGCATGACGAAGAAAGAAAAGTATTATAAACTTAAAAATGGAAAAATTATTGATACTGATAATAAAGCTTTAAATGAGCTTAAAGAGGTTATGGAGTCACTTGATGTTTATGATATTGCTGGTGTAATACCTAAGTATAGGGCTTTATATCTTGATAGTGTTAAGGATTATGATATTGTTAAGACTGATAATATGTTTGATAATTTTATTAATAATTTTAATAAGTATAAAGATTGTGATGTAAGTATAGAGGAAAAAGATTTTAATATTTTAAGAGATTATCAAAAGACTGGTGTTAAGTGGCTTTATAATATTTATAAAAGTGAATTTGGTGGTATACTTGCGGATGAAATGGGTCTAGGTAAAACTATTCAAACAATTATGTTTATTAAAAATGTTATAAAAGAGAAAAAGGATGCAAAGATTTTAATTGTAGCTCCAACTGCTCTTATATATAACTGGAAAAAAGAGTTTGATATGTTTGGTCCTGAACTTAGTTATTTGGTTGTTGCTGGTAGTAAACAAGAAAGAATTTCTAAACTAGAAAGTAAAGCTAATATTATGATTACTACTTATGGTATGTTAAGACAAGATGCTGATATATATGAAAAGAAAGATTTTGAGCTTATTATAATAGATGAAGCACAAAATATTAAGAATCCTAAAGCTGGAATTAGTCTTGCGCTTAAAAATCTTAATAGTAAAGTTAAAATAGCATTAACTGGTACCCCTGTTGAAAATTCGGTGCTTGAAGTTTGGAGTATATTTGACTTTATAATGCCAGGTTTTTTAAATAATTTAAGTAGGTTTAGTAGTAAATTTAATTTTAAAGATATTGATGAAGATGCACATGATAAACTTGCTCTTTTACAAAAAATAATAAATCCGTTCATTTTAAGAAGAAGAAAAAAAGATGTTCTTAATGATTTACCAGAAAAGTTTGAAAATGTTATTTATTTAGATTTGCCTGAGAAACAGAAAAAAGTTTATGCGATGCAAGTTAAGAAGAGTAGAGAAGAGTTTGAAGAACTAATTGAAAAAGAAGGTTTTCTTAAAGCAAGATTTAAAATTTTACAACTTTTAACAAGGCTTAGACAAATATGTGTTGAGCCAACTTTAGTTTTTGATAGTTATGATGGAGAGTCTATTAAAATGGAAGAGATAGTTAATATGGTTAAAAATTATATAGATAATAATCATAAGATACTTATATTTACTTCTTTTAAATCTGCTCTTGAGATATTAAAAGGTAAACTTGATAATGATGGAGTTTCTAATTATGTTATTGATGGATCTGTTAGTAGTAAAGAAAGAACACAGAGAGTTGATGCATTTAATAAAGATGATACGAATGTATTTTTGATTACTCTTAAAGCCGGTGGAACTGGGCTTAATTTAACTAGTGCTGATGTTGTTATTCATTTAGATTTATGGTGGAATCCACAAGCTGAAAATCAAGCAACTGATAGAGCGCATAGAATTGGTCAAAAAAATAAAGTTGAAGTTGTTAAACTTGTGTGTAATGGTACGATTGAAGAGAAAATTATTGAACTTCAGAATAAGAAAAAAGTTCTTAATGATACTTTAATTGATAGTGAGAATATTGATGAAGCAGCTTTTTCTAAGTTAGATGAAAGCGATATTATCGATTTATTGTCTATAACTGAGGAATAATTTACTATTATTTTACTAATTTATAAGAAATTGCCTAAATTTGGTTGAATTCTAGTCTATAATGTGTTAATCTATAGATGGTTTAAATTTTTTATCTTTTTTTAGAAGAATAATGTAATTTAAATAAAAGGAGGTAAATCATGGAAAAACAAGACAAAACTATTAAATGTAAAGACTGTGGTACTGAATTCGCATTCACAGTACGTGAACAAGAATTTTACGCTGAACGCGGTTTTGCTGAAGAACCTAAAAGATGTAAAGCTTGTAGGGATGCAAAAAAAGCTGCTAGAAATAATAATAATAGAAGAGATAACTAATATAAATGGTTTATTTGAAAAAGGAAATTTGTTGTTTCCTTTTTTTTGTGCATAAAAAAAGAAGACTTTCATCTTTTTCTTTTAACTATTTTTTTTTGATTCTTAATTCATCTAAGTTTTTATTTTTTAGTATTGTGTCTATTTTTTCTCCAATTAAAGTATATACAATAGCAAATGTTGGTGTTCCGATTATTAATCCAGGTAGACCAAATAATCCACCACAAACTATAAGCGCAAACATTACCCAAATTGGTGTAAGACCAACGTTGCTTCCAACAATTCTTGGTGATATTAATGTGTTGTCTAGTTGTTGAACGAATATTACTATAATTACAAATATTATTGCATGTCCTGGGTTAGTAGTTAATATGATTAATGTACTTGGTATTGCTCCAATATATGGACCAATGTATGGTATTATATTAGTAAAACCTACTACAACACTTATTAGTATAGCATTTTCAATTCCGAATATTGTCATTAGTAAGAAACATATAATTCCTAGTATTAGAGATACTGTTAATTGACCAATTATAAATGAACCGTAAATTTTATTACTAAGTGCTAAAATTTTGGAATTTTTTTCTGCTATTTTTTTACTGAATAGTGCATAATTTACTCTCTTAAGTTGCATCATTAATGTTTCTTTATTTGCTAACATATATATTGATACTATAAAACCAATTACTGCAGCTGTTATTGTACTTGTTAGACTTGCAATGAAATCTACAAGTGCGTCTAGAGCAGTTGGTATGTAACTTACTATTGTTGATAAATAAGATTCTAGCATTAATGTGAATTCTGTTATTTGTGTTTCTTTTATTCCTAAATCATAAAGGGTACTAGTAAGTATGTTTTGATATTCATCATAGTTATTAGTTATTTGGTCTATAATATTAAAACTACTTGAAATTAGTTCTGGGATTATTATACTTATAAATAGTGATAATATTACCCCAAAAAGTAAGAATGTGATTAGTATGGCTAGGTTTCGTTTTCCTTTTTTTATTTTTGTTTTTGAGAGCATTCTTTCAAAAACTACCATTGGTCTATATAATATGTATGCTAGTACAAAACCTACAAAAAATGGGGCTAATATACTAAATAAATCTCCTATTATAGTTGATACATTGTTGTAGTAAAATATTATTCCGATTATTACACATATGATAATTGTGGATAGCGCTACTATTTTAAGTATGCTTTTTTCTTTTTCGTTTAAATTAAATATTGTTTTCATTTGCAACTCCTTTTTATATATAATATAACTTTACAATAGATATATATTAAAGTCAATAGAAACTGGTTTTTAGTTTAGTCATAATTTTTTTGCTTACATATAATTTAGTAGGTGATATTATGGAAAAGGAAATAAATGTTCAAAATCAAGATGTTTTTGATGTAAATGATGATTTTTTAAATGATGCTTTAGAGGATTCTAATATAATTGTTGAAATACCTACAGGTGAATCATTATGAGTTTTGTGCCAAGATTAAGTTCTCCTTCATCTAGTGATAAAAATTATATTCATACAACTGGTGGAGGGTATAATTATTGTATAATGATTGAAGGTTATAGTGTTTTGCCAAATTGTGTTGGTTATGCTTGGGGTAGATGGCGCGAAATACTTAATAAGTTTACTACACTAAGTAGAGGTAATGCAGAAATTTGGTGGGGTAATACTGGTGATGGATATTCTAGAGGTAGTACTCCTAAAATAGGAGCTGTTATTTGCTGGAGAAAAGGTGTTGCTGGAGTATCTAGTGATGGAGCAGGTCATGTAGGTATTGTTGAGAGAATAAATGATGATGGAACTATTACTGTTTCAAATAGTGCTTATAAAAGTACAAAATTTTATTTAACTACTCTTAGATATCCATATAATGTTGGAACTAATTACTTCTTTCAAGGTTTCATCTACTTACCAAGTGACGTTGTTGTAGATCCAGACCCTAGCAAAAGTATTACAGAACTTGCTAATGAAGTAATAAATGGAGTTTGGGGTAATAACCCTGATAGAAAAAATAGACTTGAAGCTGCTGGATATGATTATGATGCTGTACAAAATGAAGTAAATAGTATTTTATCTTCTCCAAGTGATTTAAAAGTCGGAGACAAAGTGAAAATAGTTGCAGTTGGTAATGCATCTAGTGATGGAAGTGGCAATACTGCTTTTGGCGTAGGTTATGAAAGATATATATTAAATATATATGATGATAGACTTTATCCATATCAAGTAGGTAATGATAGTGGTACTACTGGTTTTTATCAAAAAGGAGCTCTAACAAAAATATAGTTTACATATATTTTGTAAATGGTGTGTATTATGTTGTAAAATGAATTGTAAATTAAATGAAAACATTATACAATTATATTGTAAGGAAACATTGAAACGTTTAAAAGAATAAAAAGGGATTACTAGCATCAATTTGCTATAATTTGTTTCAATGATATTTCCCACTAAACTACTAATTATATTTTAGTAGTTTTTTTATTGACATTATAATAATAATGATGTATACTTAAGTAGTAATCGTTACTATTTAGGAGGAAATATGAGAGCATCTAGACAAAGGGATTTGGTTTTAGATATTGTGAATAACTCAAAAGAACATTTGAATACAGATGAAATTTATAATATTGCAAAACAAAATATGCCTAATATTAGTTTAGGTACTGTTTATCGTAATCTTAATAACCTTGTAGATACTGGTAAAATTATGCGAATTAAAACAAATGAGGGATTAGATAGATTTGATAATTTAAAAATTAGACATCATCACTTTATTTGTAAAAAATGTCATAAGATTATTGATATATTTGATGATATAAATTTAGATGTTAACATTATATCAGGTCATAAAGTAAGTGATTATGAAATTAAATTTAATGGAATCTGTAGGGATTGTTTAAAGAAGGAGGCGTAACTATGGAATTAAAAGGAACAAAAACTGAAGCTAATTTACAAGCTGCTTTTGCTGGAGAAAGTCAAGCAAGAAATAAGTATACTTATTTTGCAAGTAAAGCTAAAAAAGAAGGATATGAGCAAATAGCTGCTATATTCGAAGAAACTGCTAATAATGAAAAAGAACATGCTAAAATGTGGTTTAAATTATTATGTGGTGGTGAAATTGGAACTACTGCTGAAAATTTAGAAGCTGCTGCAGCAGGTGAAAATTATGAGTGGACTGATATGTATGATGAGTTTGCTAAAACTGCAAAGGAAGAAGGATTTACAAAAATAGCTTTCTTATTTGAGCAAGTTGGTAAAATCGAAAAAGAACACGAAGAAAGATATTTAAAATTACTTAATAATGTAAATGAGGAATTAGTTTTCTCTAAAGATGGAGATGCTATTTGGAAATGTAGAAATTGTGGACATATAGTTGTTGGTAAAAAAGCACCAGAAGTATGTGCAGTTTGTAATCATCCAAAATCATTCTTTGAAGTAGCTGCTGATAATTATTAATAGATTTAAGAAGAACGAATAGTTCTTTTTTTTTGAATTATACATAGAATTTAATGTCTTTGGAGGATCTATGGAAATTAATTTTGTTGAGAAATATAACTTTTGGGTGGGTAATTATTATTATAGAAGTACTTTAGAAGCATCTGTCATGATGTTACTTGATTTACATAGTATAAGAAGTTATGTAAGTGATGAATACAAAGTTTTTATTAATGAAATGATGTTAACTGTATTTGAATACATGCAAGTTTGTATTAGTTTAGAAGATGCTGAATATTTAAAAGAGAGTTTATTTAATCAATTAAAGAATAGAATTTATGATTTAGATTTTCAAAGATAGGTTGATTTTTCAAAGCATGAGAATAAAAAGGTGAAACTTTTTATTTTTTATTGTTTTAATTTGTTTAAAATGTTATTATATTTAGTAGGAAGGTGGAAATAGGAAAATGAAAAAAATTATTGGAATGAGTTTAATTGTTTTAAGTTTATTTTTAATTGGTAATATTACTGTTAATGCTGAAACTGAAACTCAAAATTTAGAAGAAATAGTTGCTGATAAACTAGAGACTTTTGGAGGACAAGAAGGGTATGAGGATTTAACTGAAACTTTAGAAAATATTGATTTATCTAATTATAGTAATGAAGATGGTAAAGTAGATATATATTTATTTCATACTAAAACTTGTGGATACTGTGCTATGCTTGTTGGTTATTTAGCTGAACTTACTGAAGAATATGGAGAGTATTTTAATGTAGTTGGTTACGAAACAATGTATACTCCTGATAATGGTACACTTATGAATGAAGTAGCGAGTGAATTGGGTGATTCTGCTGATGGTGTTCCTTATATGGTAATTGGTGATGAATCTTTTATTGGTTATAGTAGTTCTATGGATAGTGAAATTTTAAGTGCTATTACTGAGGAATTTGCTGCTACTGAAAAATATGATGTAATGGATGAGCTGGGAAAAGAAGATGAAGAATCTACTAGTAGTGGTTCAAGTCAAGTTGTTGTTATAATGATTTTACTTAATATGATTTTAACTGTAGGTTGTACAGGTTATATAGTTTATAAAATTAATAATAAACCTGTTAAAAAGTAATATGTATACACTTGAAGAAAAAGCAATACACTTTGTTTTTAAAGCGTTTGCTGGAAAAAAAAGAAATAAACAAGATATTGATTCAGCTGTTCATAGTATAAGTGTTGGATATATGCTTAAAGATTTGCATGCATCTGAAACCACAATTATAAGTGGACTTCTTCATGATATAATTGAAGATACAGATTATGACTATGAATATATTTTAGAACATTTTGGAGAAGAAATTGCTGATAATGTTTTAATGGTAACTGAAAATATAGGTATAGAAAATTACAAAGAAAGAAAAACAGAATTTATAAACAGAATGAATAAGGCAAGTGATGAAGTAGTGTTGCTTGAACTTGCTGATAAATTACATAATTTAATTTCAGATTATAATCTTTATTTAGAAGATGGAAAAGATATTTTTACTAGTAGTAAAGTTTCTTTTGAAGATAAACAGTGGTATTATTTGTCATTTAGAAAACTTTTTAATAGAAGATTAAAAGAAAATGAATTACTTAAAAGATATAATGTTATAACAGATATTTATTTTAACTAAAAAAAGATCACAAAATAATTTGTGGTCTTTTATAGTTGTATATTTAAATCTGGTTTTGTTAAAAGAGATTTTATTTTGCTTTCGATTTTACTTTTAATTGTCTGATTATATTTTTCATTGGTTTCAATTTTGAAAATTATATTTTTTATTTCATGTTTTAGTTGATGATTTCTAGTTTCTAAATAATCGTCAATATGTATTTCTAATAGTTTTATAAGTGCGTTTAAATTATTAGAATTTGCTGCTATAGTTAAATATTCTATTGATTTTTCTTTATTTTTTTCTATATTAAGTTCTGGTATGCCTTTTAAATAAAAATATAATGCTAGATTATAATAATTCCAACTGCATAATGATGAAAGTTCTGTGTTGATTCCGATTTCAAAATATTTTAATGCTTCTTTGAAATTATTTTTTTTGATATAATATTTACCTATTTTATTTGCAGCCCAGCTTTCACCAAGATTAGCACTTAATAAATAATATGAGTAAGCTTTTTTATAATTGTTTTTAGCTTCTTCAAGTTTACCTAAATTATTATAGGCAAAAGCATAGTCATATTTCATTGCCTCTTTAAATAGTTCTTCTGCTTTAACTTCATCTTTTTCAAGAGGGTATGTTCCATTTAAATACATAATTCCTTTTGTGTTTATTGCTGCGATGTTTCCAAGTGTTATTGATTTTTCTAAAAATTCGTATGCTTTTTTTAACTCTTTTTTATTTGAAGTTTCTCCATATTTATTTATAAAAATATTTGCAATCATGTAACATGCAGCAGGGTGGTCAAATTTTGCAGCTTCAAAAAAATATTTTAATGATATGTCGTATCTAGGTTTACCAAGTTTATATCCTTTGTATTCGCTCATTCCAAGTTCAAAACATGCATAAGCATTATTTTCATTTGCTAAGTTGTTTAACTTAAAATCATAGTTTATTCCATCTGTGAATTTTAATTTCAAATAGTTTTCTAAATCTTTAGGTGGTATAGTTGTATTTATTAACATGTTTTCAATAATACTTTTATTAAAATCATTTTCACTTACTGGCTGTTTTTTTTCTAATATAACATAGAAAAGTATTTCTGTTAAAAGTTGGAAATAATTTTTTTCTTTTATATAATAATTTAATTTATTAATAAAGTTTGTTGTAACTCCTGAATCGTTTTTAGCTATTGCGAATAGTTCTTTACTTATATTTATTATTTCATTGTTATTATTTATCTCGTTTATTTGAAGTTTTTCTTCTTTTTTCTCAGTAATATTGCCGTTTAGTAGGTAATATATGTTAGTTATTATTTCTAGTAATACATTTTTATTTTTGTTATATTTTTTTTGATGTGCTAGATATATTTGTTTATAATCACTATGTATTGTTCTAATACCAATGCAATAATTATTTACTGTCGTGTCATTTATGTTTTCTATTCCAAAGATGATACAAAAAATTTCAGTCTGTAGAGCTGAATTTTTATTTTTTGAATTTTGTTTTATTAATTTGGATAAATTTCCGTAAGATAACTGTTTGTTATCGTTATTCATTTTTATATATTTTTTCATAGTACTATTGTATCATAAATTGTGGATTTTTAAAATAGGTTAATTTTATGCGTGGAACTGTGTAGTTAATTAATTTTTACTTTCGTAATATAATTATAGCAGGAGGAAGTTATGAAAAAAGTTTTAAAAAATTATAAATCATCGGTTATTTTACTGTGCTCTATATTACTTGGTGCAGTACTTGGTTTAGTATTTGGAGAGGATATAAGTGTTATTAGTCCGTTAGGGGATTTATTTTTAAATTTATTATTGGTTACTGTTGTACCACTTATATTTTTATCTATTACATCATCTATTGCTAAGATGAAACAACCAAAAAGGTTAGGTAAAATACTTGTTAGTACACTTATTATATTTATTATTACATCTGTAGTTGCTGTATTAATTAGTTTTTTTGCAACAAATGTAACATCGCTTGTTAATAAGGGAGATGCTGCTTTAATTTCAGAAACATTTGATTATACACTTGAAGATGGAGGTACAGAACTTAATTTACTTGAGAGAACTGTGGATATGCTTTCAGTTAATGATTTTATTTTATTATTTTCAAAAGATAATGTACTACAGTTAATTGTATTTTCTTGTTTAATTGGTATAGCAGTTAATATGTCTAAAGAAAAAGGTAAAAAGTTTGCTGAGTTACTTGACTCAGGTATGGAAGTTATTCTTTCGTTTATAAAAATTATTATGCTTTATGCGCCGATAGGTCTATGTGCTTATTTTGCAACATTGGTTGGAACATTTGGTAGTGTAATTGCTGTTGGCTATCTTAAAACATTTATTTTATATTTAGTGGTTTCAGGAGTTTTATTTTTCGGAGTATACTCACTTTATGCATTTATCTCTGCAGGTAAAAATGGTGTAAAATCATTTTGGAAAAATATTATACCTAGCACACTTACTGCGCTTGCAACTTGTTCGTCTGCTGCTAGTATTCCAGTTAATATTGAATGTACTAAAAAAATTGGAGTACCAAAAGATATTGCAGAGACTACGGTGTCACTTGGAACTAGTTTCCATAAAGATGGTTCTACAATTGGCAGTGTTTTTAAAATTATGTTTTTAGTTTCATTGTTCGGAACAAATATTTCTACATTTGGAGCTACGATGGAGGTACTTGGAATTGCACTTCTTGCAACTTTATTAGTGTCAGCTGTTCCAATAGGTGGTGGTACTATTTCAGAAATGCTTATTATTACGATGATGGGTTATCCAGTTGCGGCGCTTCCAATATTAACAATTATTGCTACAGTTATTGATGCTCCTGCTACGGTTTTAAATGTTGTAGGGGATTCATCATCCGCGATGCTTATTAGTAGAAGTGTTGAAGGAAAGAATTGGTTTAAGAAGAAAAATTAAAAAGTTTTTCTTTTTTTTATTTTAATGATATAATTAGTTTATGAAAGTTTTTGTTAATAATGATAGTATAAAATTAGAAGATATCAAAATATTTGTTTGTGTGCCTGGACTTGGTAAAACATACATGTCTTTAAATTATGATGGGTATATTGATTTGGATAGAATTAGGTCTAATTATAAATATGATATTGATGAAAATTTTGATTTGGATATTCATGAAAAAAGTAAGGGTAAAAATAGAGCGGTTGTTAATAGTGATTATAATGATTTTATATTTAAGAAAATTCAAACTTATTTATATGAAGATAAAATATTGCTTTTAGCACCAAATGAAGAAATTATGGAGTGGCTTACAAATAATAAAATAAGTTATTGTTTAATTTATAACCATTATAAATTATGTGATGTTTTTGTAGATAGATTTAAGAGTAGGGGTAATAACTTTGAGTTTATTAATAAAAATGTTGGGAAAAAATTATCTGTTGACTTTTATGAAAAGCATATTATGGATAGAAGGCCTGCTTATAAAATTGAAGTGATAAGTGATTTGTATTTAGAAGATATATTTAGAAAGATTATGGGTGAAAATTATGAGTGAAAGTAATTATGTGTTTTTGTTTAAGGCTTTGGCAGATGAAAGTAGACTTAAAATTATTAAAATAATTGATAAGGAAAAAGAAATATGTGCGTGTGAGTTAATTAAGTTTTTTGATTTTACACAACCAACATTTTCTTATCATATGAAAATGCTGAAGGATGCTTCATTAGTTGATTGTACTAAAAATGGAGTTATGTGTGTATATAGACTTAACTATGATACTATTAAATTATTAGGTAATATCTTAGATCGTTAATTTATTTAACGATTTTTATTTGCCTCTTGACTAATTATAGAAATTCATCTATAATTGCAACGTAATG
This sequence comes from uncultured Muribaculaceae bacterium, assembly GCA_964370755.1. Lineage (GTDB taxonomy): Bacteria > Bacillota_I > Bacilli_A > RF39 > UBA660 > CAKOSP01. The sequence continues at coordinate 17,291 of CAYJKL010000009.1, read as the reverse complement.
TATTATAGATACATATCTATAATTAGGAGGTAATATGAATAATATATTTAGTTTTTTATCTGATCAAGTTCTTGGTATGAAATGGCTTAATGATTTAGTAGGAAATATCTTAGTGTTTTTTGGACTTAATATTGAAGAAAAGTTAGGAGGTGCGATACAATTTTTTATATATGATACGATTAAAATTATTTTCTTGCTTTGTTTTTTAATTTTTATTATATCTTATATTCAATCTTTTTTTCCACCCGAAAGAAGTAAAGAGTTACTTAGTAGATTTAAAGGAATTAAGGGAAATATTATGGGTGCTTTACTAGGTACAATAACTCCATTTTGTAGTTGCTCTTCTATACCTATATTTATTGGTTTTACTTCAAGTGGTATGCCTATTGGAGTTACAATATCATTTTTAATTTCTAGTCCGTTTGTGGATTTAGCTTCGTTTTTTCTGCTTCTCTCAATTTTCGGTTTACCAGTTGCACTTACTTATATGTTAGTAGGTATTACACTTGCTGTTGTGGGTGGTGTTATTATTGAAAAACTTGGTATGGAAAAATATATTGAAAAGTTTAGTTCTAGTAAGAATGTTTCTTGCTGTGCTAAAAAAGAAATTGAAACTAAAGATAGAGTTAAGGATGCTTGGTCTAGTACAGTAGGTACATTAAGAAAAGTAATTATTTATATTTTAATTGGTGTTGGAATTGGAGCTTTGATTCATAATGTTATTCCAGAGGAAATTATAACAAATATAATTGGAGATAATAATCCTTTAGCACCTATACTTGCTGCTATAATTAGTATTCCAATTTATGCTGATATTTTTGGTACAATTCCAATAGCTGAAGCGTTATATTTAAAAAATGTTCCTATTGGAACAATACTCACATTTATAATGGGTATTACTGCATTATCTGTTCCATCTTTAATTATGCTTAGTAAAGTTATGAAGTCAAAACTACTAATAACATTTATTGGTATAGTTGCAGTTGGTATTATTTTAATCGGGTATTTATTTAATGCACTTAATTTTATTTTAGTATAGTCACAATTGTGACTTTTTTATTTACAAATATAATATCTTTGTTATAATAAAGATTATTAGGTGGTTTTTATGGGTAAACAATATAATGGTAAAGAAGAGAAAAATAGAAATAAATCTGGATGTGGATTTAGTAAACAAGAGTTGCATAAATTAATATATTTATTAAGTAAGAATGTTTCAGTAAAGGAAATATGTAGAATTTTTAATGTTGATAGAAGAGAACTTTTAATTAAACTTAATCTACTTGAAGATTCATATTATTATGAACTTCAAAAAGGTTCTCTCTTACTTTTGAAAAAATTGGAATTTGAGGATTATGATATTTCTTGTGATGATGGGTTAGTTAAATTTATGATTGTGTCTGATACTCACATAGGACTTAAAGGAGATAGACTTGATTTACTTAATTATGCTTATGAAGAGGCTGCTAAAAAAGGTGTGAAAATTGTTTTTCATGGTGGAGATATTATAGAAGGGTGTAAGTACCCTAATAATTTAAGAGTAAGAAATCCACAAGATCAAATAGATATATGTGTTGATAAGTATCCTTTTGATGAAAATATTACAACATATTTTATTACTGGCAATCATGAAGAAAATCTTTATCAAAGTCATGGTCTTGATGTTGGACTTATTTTAGATGAGCTTAGAAGTGATATGGTTTATTTAGGATTTAGTGAAGCATCAATTAAACTTAATGATGCTGGTATATTTTTATTTCATGGAAGTGATTTAAATAAAACATTTAATGATTATTCTATGAAAGCTGTTGCTAAAGAATTGATTCCATATAATTATGATTTTTTAATTAGAGGACATTCACATGATTTTGGTCAAAGTTTATTTAATAATACACATTGTATACAAGTACCAAGTTTGTGTGAATCAAATAAATCTTTAGAATTTTATATGGAGCCTAATATTGGAATTATATTTGTTGAGTATAGAAAAGTTGATGGCTTAGTGTGTGATTATAATTTAGAATTTAAAAATTTTCAGAGAAAAAGAAATAGATAGTGTGTTAATTTCTCTTAAATTTTGTTATACTTAGTGTATGGAGAGTGTTTATGAATAATATTGAACTTTTAAATAATTATATTACTGTTCTTGAAGATAATGAAGCGAATGACTTTATAAAAAGTTTGTCTTTAGATGAAATTAAGAAATTTAATTCCAGTTTAGGATTATATGTTGCGAAGTATCTTGGTTTTATGGGTAATATTAGAGGAAAAAGCAACTTTTTACAAGATGAAATAAATGAATTTAATCATTTTAAAAATGGAGATGAAACTGAAAATGAAATAAAGGTTTCGATACTAGATTATTTGAATTCTAAAAATGAAGAACTTAGTTTGATTATTGAGTTTATTAACTTTAGAAAAAAAATGATGAAAGATGATAACTATTTAAATGATAATAATTATATTAAAAAGAGAGATGAATTTTTAAGTGATATTATTTTGATTAGGGCTGGTATGGTTTGTCTTAAATATAACTTAATTCATTTATCTTCGAAAAGTAAATATGATTTAAATAAATTTAATTTTAGTGATTTTGGTATCTTTATTGAGGGGAATCTTAGAAATACAAAAAAAGATATTACGGAAAGTGTGGATTACTTTAATGATCTTCGTGACAAAATTGAAAAGTGGGCTAATATGAAAGCGATAAAAGATTTTGGTGGTAATCAAAAAGAAGTAATGGTTTTGGAAATTTTATCACCAGAATTTATAAGTGAAAAGTTTGGAAGAAATATTGGAGAATAATTATGCAAAATAAAGTTGAAGTTTTTTGTGAAAAATATAATTTGAAAAGTGATGCAAGTATTAGATCTTTAGATTTAGTTAGTGAAGTTCGAGAACTTTGTAAAGAAGTTATTAAGGGATCGGATTATGGAACTAAGGATTTTAAGAAGACTGATAATTTAGCTTTAGAAATAGGGGATACTTTATTTTCTCTTTGTGCACTTTGTAATGAGCTAGATATTGATATGGATGAAGCTCTTAATAAGGTACTTGATAAATATGAAAACAGATTTAAAAATAAGGGAACTATTTCATCTTCGAAATAGTTTTTTTTATGTTAGGAAAATATTAATAAAATCTTAATAATTATTTTCTATATTATTAATAATTATTTGTTATAATATGATTACTTGGAGGAATTATATGAGTAAAGTATTAGTTGTGGATGATGATAAAGAAATAGTTAAAGCTATTGAAATTTATTTAAAGAAGGAAAATTATGAAATTTTTACTGCATACGATGGAGTAGAGGCATTAGAAGTTTTAAATAGTGAAAAAATAGATTTAGTTATACTTGATATAATGATGCCAAACTTAGATGGTATAAGTACTGTTAGTCAGATTAGAAAAAAACTTAGTATACCTGTTATTATGTTATCTGCAAAGAGTGAAGATTATGATAAAATTGAAGGTCTTAATGTTGGTGCTGATGATTATATTACTAAACCATTTAGTCCTATGGAACTTATTGCAAGAGTAAACTCACAACTTAGAAGATATAATAATTTTTATAAAAAAGAAGATACTGATAATGTATTTAGAACTGGAGACTTAGTTATTAATGATTTAACTAAAAAAGTTAGTGTACTTGATAAAGGTGTTAAGCTAACTCCAACTGAATATAATATACTTTTATTTTTACTTAAGAATAAAGGTAAAGTTTATTCGATGGAAGAAATATATAATGAAGTTTGCTCTAGTGATAGTTTTGACGTTTCAAATATAGTTGCTGTCCATATTAGACATATTAGAGAAAAAATTGAAATTAATCCAAAAGAACCTAGGTATTTAAAAATTATTTGGGGTGTGGGTTATAAAATAGAAGATATAAGGGAGAATGGTTATGAAAATTAAAAATACAAAATGGATTGTTTTGAAATGGATTGCTTATGTAACTTTACCAGTTATATTTGCTTTTGGTTTAATAAATGTATTTGTGATAAATGAAGTTAATAATAATAATACCAACTCTTATGAAGCTGATAATTATTATGAGTCTGAATTTTTTTACGATAAAATGAGTACTGAACTTGTTAATGTGATTATTCATTCGCATGATGATGCTATACATTATTATGAACCTTATGAATTTGTTGATATTAATGGTGAAAATTATGGAGTAATTAATCATTTTTATGAAGATAATGAAAATTTTGATTTTGCTTATGTAGATCATGATGAAAAATTAATTTATGTAAATAGAGATTCTATTGATGCTGGGAATATAAGTGATAATTTTGAAGATGGAAAATATTATTATAAAAAAGTAGGTAGTGATGTGGATTCTACTATTGGAAGTAATTTTTATTTTTACAATAGAGATTTAGAAAATGTTGATGTATATTTTTCTTTAGATGAAATAAATTATACTTCACATTATTATTGGTATGATATTTGGTATGACACAGTTGAAAATTTCTTTGATTATGCACTTGTTAATATTGTTGTATCAACATTATTAATTATATTTTTACTTATATCTATGTTTATTGGAATTGGTAAAACTAAAGATAGTAATGAAATTAAAACTAATTTAGTTGATAAATTACCACTTGAAGTACTTGGACTTATTTCACTTATAAGTTTATATTTTGTAGCAATTACCAACGATTATTATTATATTTATATGTATATTTATAATTTAGAAGTTATTTTTATGGCGATTCCAGTTTATGTAATTATTATAATTGTACTAGCTTCAGTAGTTAGAAGAATAAAAAGTGGTAGTTTTTTCAAAAATACTTTAGTTTATAGATTTGCCAAACTTGTTATTAAATTTTTTAATACAATATCAGACAATGTATATATCGCTATTATATTATTTTGCTTAGCATTCGTTAACTTTTTAATACTTGCGGTCGGATTTAATTTTTTCTTATTTTTAATTTATGTATTTATTTGGTTTGTTATAGGTAAGTTTATTTATAAAAGATATAATATGATAATGAAGATTAGAAATTTGATTTCTGATATATATGAGAATAAAGAATATAAAATTAATGAAGATGATTATTTAGAAGATTACTTAGAAGTTGCTGAAAAATTAGATAAGATTTCTAGTGGATTTAATGATGCACTGGAGTCTAAATTAGTGAGTGAAAGAATGAAAAGTGAGCTTATTACAAATGTTTCACATGATATTAAGACACCACTTACTTCAATAATTAATTATGTTGATTTGCTTAAGGCAGAAAAAATTAAAGATAAAAAAGTTTTAGAATATATTGATGTACTTAGTAGTAAGGCAGATAGACTTAAAAAACTTACTGAAGATTTAGTAGAACTTTCAAAAGCTAGTTCTGGGAATTTGAAAATTGATTTAAGCAAACTTAATTTATACGAACTTATAAATCAGTTAAATGGTGAATATAGTGAAAAATTTGGTAAATCTGGTTTAGATGTGGATTTTAATTTTAAGAATAAGAATTTATTTATTAAAGCTGATACAAAATATATTTATAGAGTATTTGATAATTTATATAGTAATGCGCTTAAATATTCGATGAAAAATACGAGAGTATATATTGATGCTTTTGAAAATAATGATAATGTTATTATTGAAATTAAAAATATTTCAAAAGATAAACTAAATATTAGTAAAGAAGAACTTATGCAAAGATTTGTTAGGGGAGAGGCTTCTAGAAATAGTGAAGGTAGTGGACTTGGTCTATCTATTGTGGAAAATTTAGTTGGTCTGCAAGATGGTATTTTTGATATAACTATAGATGGAGATTTATTTAAAGTAAGTATAACGTTTAGAAAGTGGTAATGTATGAAAAATAGAAAACTAAATTTTTGTTTAATGAGTTTGTTAATTGTTATTGTGCTTGGTTTAGTTTTTATAATTACTGGAGAAAATAATTTATTTGCATCTAATATTGATTATATAATTCAGCATTCTGTTTTTCCTGATTATTTAAGAAATTTATTTTATGAGACTGGTGATTTATTTCCGGATTTTATGCCTCATTTAGGTGCTGGGCAAAACATTTATAATATATCTTACTATGGACTTTATAACCCAGTGATATTACTTAGTTATTTATTTCCTTTTGTAAGCATGATAAATTATTTAATCGCTGTTTCAATTTTATCAGTGATAGTAAGTGCAATTTTGTTATATAAATTTTTTCTTAAACATAATTTTTCTGAAATTTCATCTTTTGTAGGAGCTGTACTTTTTATTACAGCTTCTCCAATTTTATTTCATAGTCATAGACATTTAATGTTTATTAACTATATGCCTTTTTTAATAATAGGTTTATATGGTGTGGATAACTATATTAAAAATAAAAGTTGTGGACTTTTAATATTTAGTTTAGTAATGATTGTATATTCTAGTTTTTACTTTAGTATTGGAGCATTTGTTTCTTTATTTGTGTATTTAGTTTATAGATATTATGATAGTAACAAATTTGATTTGAAAGTAAATATTTTATACTTTTTGAAAGCAAGTGTACCATTTTTTGTAAGTATATTAGTTGGAGCTTTAGTACTAATACCAACTTTTGAAGTTATACTTCTTGGTAGAGACGGATCTGGAAGTAATGTAAATTTAATTGATTTATTTATACCTAGTAATGGATTATTATATGATTCGTATTCTATGGGTTTATCAGTATTTACTTTGATAGCTTTAGTATATGCACTATTTAAATTTAATTTTAAAGATAAAATGTTATCACTTTTTATTTTATTTATTTCGTTTATTCCAGTTTTTAGTTTTATTCTTAATGGATTTTTGTATGTTGATTATAAAGCTCTTATTCCTTTTATTCCTCTTGGAATATTTATTACTGTTAAATTTTTGGAAGATGTATTTAAATTTAAAATATTGAAAATTATTTTTTGTATATTAATTATAGTTTCATCTTTGGTTATTTCAGTTAGTGTTAATAAAAAAGATAGTTTTGTGGATAAAGAGAATTATGTTAAGAATACTGAGTCTTTGGAAAAAATAAATGAATTTTTAAAAGATTATGACGATAGTTATTACAAAGTTAATTATTTATTTAATAATGAAAAGTTTGTTAATGTGTCGGGTGGAATGTATAGATCTACTTTATACTCTTCAACTCAAAACTTAGATTATAAGAACTTTTATTATAAAACACTTGAAAATAATAATCCGTATAGAAATGAATTTATGATTTCTTCAAGTAGTAGTTTGTTATCACAAATTTATTTAGGAGAAAAATATATTGTTAGTGAAAATACTTTAAGTAATAATTATAAATTGGTTAATACTATAGATGGATTAAATATATACGAAAATATAAATGTGTTATCACTTGGCTATGTTAGTAATAATTATATTAGTGAAAACGATTATAGTAATTTGGAAGTTCATGATAAATCAATTAATTTACTAGGAAATGTTATTTCTGATAAGAGTAGTAATGTGGATTTAAAGTATTTAGAAGAGGTTTCTTATGAAATAATAAGTACTAATAATGCTGAAATCACTGAGGATAATGGTTGTTATAATGTTTTAGCTAATTCTGGTAATAATATAGAAATTAGTGTGGATAGTGATTCTTATGTTTTTATTACTTTTGAAGTCGAACCTAAAAATAAAGACTTTAGTATAAGTGTTAATGATAGTGTTAATAAACTTACGAATAAAAATTGGAAGTATTATAATCATAATGAAACATTTAGTTATGTAACTAACGCGAATGAAAATTTGGATTTTGAATTTTCAAAAGGAAATTATTTAATAAGCGATTTTAAAATTTATGAAATTCCCGACGAATATTTAATTAGTGATGTAACTGATTTTAATGTTGATATGAATAAAACTAAAGGTGATTATATTTATGGTGATGTAAATGTTTTAGAGGATGGAATGTTTGTTTTAAATATACCGTTTGATGAAAATTTTATTATTGAAGTTGATGGTAAAAAAGTTGATTATGGATTAGTGAATGAGTCTTTTATAGGATTTGATATTGATAAAGGTAATCATAATATAAAAATAGAATATAAAAATAATCTAAAAGATATTTCTTTATATATTAGTTTAAGTACAATTATATCTTTAGTGATTATTAAAATAATAAAAAGGAGAAGTTCATGAAAAAATTGTTATCTGTTGTTGTTAGTTGTTATAATGAAGAAGAAGCTATTCCACACTTTTATAAAGAAATAAATAAAATTAGTAATGAGATGAAAAAAGAATTAGATTTTGAATTTTTGTTTATTAATGATGGATCTAGTGATAAGACTTTGGATATTTTAAAAAAATATGCTAAGAAAGATAAAAGAGTTAAGTTTATTTCTTTTTCTAGAAATTTTGGTAAGGAAGCTGCTATGTATGCTGGACTTGAAAAGTCTGAAGGAGACTTGGTTACTCTTATGGATGCTGACTTGCAAGATCCTCCGTATTTACTAAAGGAAATGTATGATAGTATTATATTAGAAGAGTATGACTGCGTAGCTACTAGAAGTGTTAGTAGAAATGGATATGGTTTTTTTAGAAAAACTTTTACAAAAATGTATTATAATTTAATTAATAAAATTTCTAAAACAAAAGTTGTAGATGGTGCTAGAGATTTTAGATTAATGACAAGACAAATGGTAAATTCAATATTGGAACTTAAAGAATATAATAGATATTCAAAAGGGCTGTTTTCTTGGGTAGGTTATAATACTAAGTGGATTACGTTTGAAAATACTGAGAGAGTAGCTGGTACTACTAAATGGAATTTTTGGAAACTTTTTGGTTATTCTCTTGAGAGTATTACTAACTTTTCTACTATGCCACTTGCTTTAGCGTCATTTTTTGGAATTGTAATGTTTTTAATTTCGTTTGTTGCACTCATATTTATTTTTGGTAGAGCGGTTTTGTTTGGTGACCCAGTAAGTGGCTGGCCTTCAACTATATGTATAATATTATTTATTGGTGGTGTTCAGCTTCTTACAATTGGTATACTTGGTCAGTATATGGCTAAACTTTTTTTAGAAGCAAAAAAAAGACCAGTTTATATTACTAAGGAAACTGAAAATGATTTATAAGCTATTTAAGAAGTATGAAGAATTAGTAATGTATGGAGTATTTGGTTTACTAACAACAGTTGTTAACGTTATAATATTTTATATATTGAATTACTTATTTGATATTTCTTTTTTTGAAAATTATAGTTATATCTTTGCTAGTATTATGGCATGGATAGGTGCGGTTGTTTTTGCTTTTATAACTAATAAACATTTTGTTTTTAAAGTGAAAGAAACGAGTGGAACTTTTAAGGAGTTTTGTAAGTTTATTTCTTTTAGAATTTTATCTTTGTTATTTGATTTGTTTATTATGTTTATATTAGTAGATATATTTATAGTAAATGATTTAGTATCTAAAATAATTGCTAATATATTTGTAGTTATTTTAAATTATTTTTTTAGTAAAATATTTGTATTTAAGAAGTCTAGTTAATCTAGATTTTTTTTGGTATACTATGTATAATTATTTGTAAAAATTAAATGTTTAAAATTAGGAAGAAATCATTTGTAATTTATTATAAAATATTTAGTAGGTGGAATTATGTATAAAAAAGAAATTGAAATAAGAAATGAGTTAATTAGTTTAAGTGAAGAGAAATATAAAAAGTTTTCTTCTGCGCTTATTCCTGGTGTGGATAATTTACTTGGTGTTAGAATTCCAACTCTTAGAATGATTGCTAAAAAACTTGTTAATGATGATGAACTTGATTATATAACTGAGGCTAATGATATTTATTTTGAGGAAACTATGCTTAAAGGTTTAATGATAGGGAATTTAAAACTTGATATAAATGATGTTTTAAATTATGTTAAATATTTTGTTCCTAAAATAAATAACTGGTCTGTATGTGATAGTTTTTGTAATAGTCTTAAAATAGTTAGAAAAAATCCGGAAGCAACTTGGTCTTTTTTAGAATATTATTACAAGTCTGATAAAGTTTATGATATTAGATTTGCAGTTGTTTTAATGCTTTTTCATTTTATTGATGATGAGTATGTAGATAATGTCATTAAAGTTTGTGATGATATTACTAATGAAGACTATTATGTTAAAATGGCAGTTGCTTGGTGTTTGTCAATTTGTTATGTAAAGTATCCAGAGAAGATGAATATATATTTACGTAATAATAAACTAGATAATGAAACTTTTAATAAGACTATTCAAAAAATTAGAGAGTCGCTTAGAGTTTCTAAAGATGTTAAAGATGATTTATTAAAGTTAAAAAGAAAGTAGGTATATATGAGCTTTGATGAGAAGTATGAAATTATTAAAAATAATGATGATTCATATGATTTAGTATTTTATTATGCTGTTAAATCTACTGGAATATTTTGTAAACCTTCTTGTAAATCCAAACTTCCCAAAAAAGAGAATGTGGATTTTTATAGTAGTGCTGAGGATGCTATAAGAGGTGGATATAGACCTTGTAAAAGATGTAGAAGTGATTTATATATTTATAACCCTATGGAAGAAGTTGCTTGTAATATAAAAAATAAAATAGATAATTTATTTGTAGAGTATGAACTTATGAATAAAGAAATTTCCGGTTTAGGGTTATCAAAAAAAAGAATGGTGGAAATTTTTAAAGAAGAGTATGGTATGACGCCTGGTCAATATGTAAATTTTTTAAGAATTGATCTTGCTAAGAAATTACTTTTGAAATCTGATGATAAAATTGTTGATGTTGCTTATGCTGCTGGGTTTAATAGTTTGTCAGCTTTTTATAGATTTTTTAAAGAGAAAGAAAATGTTTCGCCTGCAAGGTACAGGAAAGAAAATAGTTAGGAGTATGTATGAGTGGTTATGCAGTATATGAGTCTAAATTTGGACTTATTAAAATTGGTTATGAAGATGACTATTTAGTGTTTGTAAAAAAAATAGATAATGTAAATGATTTTGGAACTAAAAATAATTTTACTGATGAAGTTTATAAAATGTTAGAAGAATATTTTTCTGGTACTAGGAAAAATTTTGATGTTAAGTATAAGTTAGTAGGAACTGAATTTCAGAAAAAAGTGTGGAATGCACTTTTAACTATTCCTTATGGAGAAACTAGATCTTATAAAGAGATTGCAACTTATGTGGGTAATGATAAAGCTAGTAGAGCAGTTGGTATGGCTAATAATAAAAATCCACTTAGTATAATTGTTCCTTGTCATAGAGTAATTGGTTCTACTAATAAGCTAGTAGGTTATGCAGGTGGTCTTGATATGAAAAAATGTTTACTTGGTATGGAAAAAGAAAATAAATGATAATTAGTGCAACACGTAGAACAGATATTCCGTCGTATTACGGAGAGTGGTTTTTAAATAGACTTAAAGCTGGTTATGTTTTAGTAGATAATCCATATAATCCAGGGAGGTATTCTAAAGTTATTCTTACTAAAGAGGCTGTTGATATAATTGTTTTTTGGACTAAAAATCCAATTCCGTTTATTAAGTATTTAGATGAAATTGATGAAATGGGTTATAAATATTATTTTCAGTTTACTATTACGCCTTATAATAATAGTGTTGAGGAAAATTTACCTGATAAGAAAGAAATATTTGATTCTTTTATTTATCTAAGTAATAGACTTGGTAATAATAAAGTGATATGGAGATATGACCCAATAATAATTAATGAAAAGTTTACTGTGGATTATCATATAAAGATGTTTGATTATATGGCTAGTAAACTTTGTGGTTATACAAAAAGATGTATAATTAGTTTTGTTGATAATTATAAAAATGTTTCTAGGAGAATGGGTTGTAATCCTAGTTATTTACTTACTAATGAAAATATTGATCTGCTTGCAAAAGAGTTTTCTGAAATTGCACTTAAATATAATATCGATCTTTATACTTGTAGTGAAGAGGTTGATTTAACTAAATATAATATTAATAAAAGTGCTTGTATAGATAAAAATTTAATTGAAGAAATACTTGGTGTTAAAGTAAATGTTGGTCTTGATAAAAATCAAAGAGACGAATGTAGATGTGCTGAAAGTATTGAAATAGGTAGTTATAACTGCTGTAATAATGGATGTAGTTATTGTTATGCACTTCAAAGTGTGGATTCATCAGTTAAGAATATGAAGAGGCATAATCCTTTGTCTGAAACTTTAATAGGTGAAGTAAGTAAGGATGCCATTATTACAAATAGAGATAGCAGGAGTATAATTGTAAATCAAATGTCTTTATTTTAATTAAATTTATTTAATGCTGCTTCTACTTTGTGCTATAATGGTAGTGTTAATTAGGAGGAAAAAATTATGAAAAAATTAGTTGTAGTTACTGGAGCAAGTTCTGGATTTGGAAAAGCACTTGCTTTAGAGTTTAATAAAGCAGGATATCCGCTTTTGTTACTTGCTAGAAGACTTGAAAAATTAGAAGAATTAGGATTAGATAACACAATTTGTGAAAAGGTTGATGTTACTGATAAAGATTCTTTTGAAAAAGCTGTAAGAAAAGCTGAGGAAGTTTATGGAAAAACTGACTTAATTATTAATAATGCAGGTATAATGCTTTTGGGTAATCTTGAAAATCAAGATCCTAAAGAGTGGCAAGACATGCTTAATGTTAATGTTATGGGTGTAATGAATGGTATGCAAATTGTTATGAATGATATGAAAGAAAGAAACTGTGGTACTATTATAAATATTTCATCTATTGCTGGGGTTAAACCATTTGGAAATCATGCAGCGTACTGTGCTACTAAGTATGGTGTTGTGGGTTTGTCTGAAGTTGCTAGAGGTGAGTTATCTTCTCATAATGTTAGAGTAATGCGTGTATGTCCTGGTGCTGTTGATACAGAACTTGTTCATCATACTACTAACGATAAAATTAAAAATGATTATTTTGCTTGGAAAGAATCTGTTGGGGTTGGTGCTATAACTGCTTCAGATGTTGCTAAAACTATTAAGTTTGCTTATGAATTACCACAGGGAGTTAATCTTCGTGAAATTCAAATTGCTGATACTAAACAAGATGCTTAATAAAGTTAACAAGTGTTTTTAAGAACAATATGATATGTATGTATTTTATTGTTTTTTTGTGGATATTGAATAAATTATAATATTGGGTTATACTTATAGTAGAGGAAATATATGAGATTAATTGTTAGTTTAATTATTGTTGTGTGTATAATTTTTATGAGTGTAGGGTATTCTGCGCTAAATTCTGAGCTTACTATAAGTGGTGAGGCTACCGTTAAAGCGCTTCCGAATATAAAAATAACTAATGTTGGTATACTATCTACAGAAAATGGAGGGGTTTCTACCTATAATCCATCATATACAGATATTTCGAGTAACGTTGGTATAACCCTTCCGAATGAAAATTCAATTGTTACTTTATTTGTAGAAGTTACTAATAATACCAGTGATTATTATCGTTTAAATGATGTTATTGAAGATACAAATAATAATACAAATATTAAATATGAAATTAAGAATAAAGAAATTATTTATTTTCATCCTAATAGTGTTACTAATATTGAGATAACATTTTCATATGATGTATTTAGTTCTACTGATCAAAGTTTGAATTTGATTTTAAATTATATTTTTGGGAAAATAACTTATAAAAATTTAGAATATGTAACTTTTTCAGGTTTTCAGTATATTAATACAGGTTTATTTAATACAGGAGATTATATTTTTGAATTAGAATTTAATCAAACTGCATATAATACAAACCATACTGATAGTAGTATTGGTGGATGGATTATATCTGGAAGAAAAATAGGAACTAATTCACTTGGAGTGTTTATTGGTAACTATGGAGTTTATAATTCATATGGAGCAGGAACTGCTGCTAGACAACCTAATATTGCGCTTAATAGTGGATTTCATACTTTATATTTTTCGAGGTTTACACATACTATTGATAATAACAACTACGCAGTTAGTGGTAAAATATTGATACCAGAAGAACATAAAACTGAAATAAGAATTGGTGGTGGTACTGGTGGATATTATAGTTATAGTACTCCTGATACAAGACATTTTATTGGGCATATAAAAACAGTGAAAATAACAAATGCTGAAGATGGAGAGATATTAAGATATTTTGTACCTGCTGAGATAGTTGAAGGTGCAAATATTGGAGAAGTTGGTTATTGGGATATTATTAACGATGTATTTTATGGTAATGCTGGAACTGGAGAATTTTTAACTCCTTAAATAATTATAGAATTTAGTGAAAAAATGCTTACACTAAATTTTTTTTTTAACAATTATTATTCCAGTAATTATTTGTAATTTTTTAGTAAATTATTTTATATTT
>CAYJKL010000009.1:0-2863 GCA_964370755.1 uncultured Muribaculaceae bacterium | reverse complement strand
ATATTTTAACTATTATTTACTTTATATTGGTAACATATACTTTAGTTATTGTTGTTTTAACTAAATATGATTTATATTTAATATAACGATATACTACTGTAATGACTTACTAAATTATTTTAGTGAGTTTTTTAATGCTTTTATTATGAATGTTTGGTACAATACAAGTGAGGTGTTACTTATGAATATAATTGTAATTGGAGCAGGGCCTGCAGGACTTATGGCTGCGATAAAGGCAAGCAGTGAAAATAATAAAGTTATTGTACTTGAAAAAAATAAAGAAGCTGGAAAAAAACTTTTAATTACTGGAAGTGGTAAATGTAATTATTATAATAATAATATTAATAAAGAAAGCTATCATTGTAAAAATGAAAAATTACTTGAAAAAATAATTGATTATAAAGATATAGTATTTAGTTATTTAAAAGAGATAGGTATTGAACCTAGTTTGATCAATGATTATTATTATCCAGTTAGTAAAACTTCATCATCCGTTTTAAATATGTTATTACTAGAGTGTAAAAGTAAAAATGTAAAGATAATGTATGAATATGATGTAAATGATTTAGATAAAATTAAAAAAGAATTTAATGCAGATAAAATAATTATAGCTACGGGTGGATTTTCTTATAAGAAAACTGGAAGTGATGGATATTTTCATGAATATTTAAAGGGAAAAGGTATAACTGTAAATAAAGAGTATCCAGTGTTAACTTCTTTACTTACTGAAAATAAAGCATCAAATGAGTGGGCTGGTATAAGAATAGCATCTCAGTTATCACTTTACATAAACGATGAATTGATAAAAAGTGAATTAGGTGAGTTACAACTAATTAATAATGGAATAAGCGGTATATGCACATTTAATTTAAGCAGACTTGCAGTTGAAAGTATAAGTAAAAATGAGTTAGTGCAAGTAAGTATAAACTTTATGCCTGATTATGAAAATATAATGGAATTTTTAGAAGAAAGAAATAATAGATTACCTGGAAGAAGTATTATAGAACATTTAGAAAGTATTATAAATTATAAATTACTTTACATATTATTTAAAAATAATAAGTTAAATGTAAATTTATCTTTTGAAGATTTAACAGATGATTTAGTAGCTAGACTTGAAAAAGTTTTAACTAATTATAAAATTAATATTTCAGGCTTTGGTGATTTTGATAAAGCTCAGGTTACTAGAGGTGGAGTAGACACTTTTGAAGTTAATGAAAATTTTGAACTTTTAAAATATAAAGATGTATTTACTGCTGGAGAGCTACTTGATATAGATGCAGATTGTGGAGGTTATAATTTAGCTAATGCTTTTATAACAGGATATATAATAGGAGAGTATTTAAATGATAAAAATTAGACAAATAAAAATAAATATTGATAAGTATAGTGAAGAAGCTTTAAAAAAGCAAATTATGTATAGACTAAATGTAAGTATGGATGATATTATTTCTTATAAAATTAGTAAGAAGTCAATTGATGCTAGAAAAAAACCACAGATATTTTTTATGTTTGAAGTTATTACACAGGTTAATAATGAAGAAGAAGTTTTAGCTAAAAGTCTAGATAAAGATGTTTTAGAATATACTGAAACTAAGTATGTTATTAATGTAAATGATGAGAAAAAATTTGAAAATGTTGTAGTTGTTGGAGCGGGTCCAGCTGGACTTATGAGTGCATATTTACTTGCTAAGCATGGATATAATCCAGTTATAATTGAGCGTGGTAAAATGGTTGAAGAAAGAGAAGTAGACGTTGAAGAGTTTTTCTCTAAAGGTATTCTTAATACTGAATCAAATATTCAGTTTGGAGAAGGTGGTGCAGGTACATTTTCTGATGGGAAACTTAATACCCTTATTAAAGATAAAGAAAATAGATTTAAATATTTATTTGAGTTATTAGTTAAACTAGGAGCTCCAGAAGAAATTATGTATGAACAAAAACCACATATAGGTACAGATATTTTAAGAAATGTAATTATTAACATGAGAAATGAAATAATTTCTATGGGTGGTAAATTTTTATTTAATACTAAACTTACTAACATAAATATAGAAGATAATAAACTTAAAAGTATTATTGTAAATGATAATGAAGAAATAAATGTTGATGCTTTAGTTTTAGCAGTAGGACACTCAGCTCGTGATACATTTGAAATGCTTTATAATAATAAACTAGATATGAAGGCTAAACCTTTTGCAGTAGGAGTTAGAGTTCAGCACAAACAAAGTATGATTAATGAATCTCAAACTGGACTTAAAAGTCATCCTAAACTAGAAAATCAAAGTTATAAACTAACTTATCAAACAGAAAACAACAGAGGAGTTTATACTTTTTGTATGTGTCCTGGTGGTTTTGTTGTTAACTCTTCAAGTGAAAAAGGAAGACTTGCTATTAATGGAATGAGTTATCATGATAGAGGATCTGATAATGCAAACAGTGCAGTTATCGTAACTATTGATGAAAAGGATTTTGGAACTGATCCTTTAGCTGGAATTAAATTTCAAAAAGATTTAGAAGAAAAAGCTTTTAAAGCTGGAAATGGTAAAATACCTACAATGCTTTATAAAGATTTTATAAATAATAATGAAAGTGTGGATTTTGAATCAGTAAAACCTATATTTAAAGGTGATTATACACTTGCTAACATAAGAGAGATATTTCCAGATTATATAAATGATTCACTTGTTGAAGCAATAAATAATTTTGGTAAAAAGATAAAAGGCTTTTCTGGTGATGATACAATTATTTCTGCTGTTGAATCTAGAACAAGTTCACCTGTTAAAATTATAAGAGATGAAAACTTTGAAAGTAATATAAAAGGAATATACCCAGTAGGAGAAGGTGCTGGTTATGCAGGTGG
>CAYJKL010000008.1:0-46827 GCA_964370755.1 uncultured Muribaculaceae bacterium | reverse complement strand
TATACTTTCTATAAAAAGCATTATCGCTTATCCACTCAGCAATTATATATTTAGCACCAACTATTGCATCTTCAACACTTTTTACTTTATCAGATACATACTTACTTGCCATATCTTCTAAAGATCCACTAGTAGGAAAAGCCATAATACCTTTTGCAAGTGGTTCTAAACCATTTGCAATCGCATCTGTTGCTTTTGTTTTTTTCTTTTCTTTAAATGGTCTATATATATCTTCAAGCTCCACAAGCTTAGTAGCTTTATTAATATTATTTACTAAATCATCAGTTAATAAACCTTTCTCATCAATAAGCCTTTTAACATCTTCTTTTTTCTTTTCTAAATTCACTATATATTCATATCTAAGTGATATTAATCTAATCTGTTCTTCATCCATTCCATGCGTTGCTTCTTTTCTATATCTTGCTATAAAAGGTACTGTATTACCTTCTTCTAAAAGTTTTAAAACTGCCTCACAATCTTTTTCATTTAAACTAAGTTCTAAACTTACTTCTTTAATTAAATCTAAATTCATAAAACCAACTTTCTTAACTAATTATATCTTAAATAAGAAAAATAATCTAGTTTAAACAACAAAAAAAGATACTTTTATAAACATCACTTTATACTTAGTATCTTTTTTAGTATTATCAAATAATTAAAGAAAAGTTTAATTTAGATAACTTTATAACCCGTTAATGCTTTTTTTACTTCTTTTTTGATTTCTTCTGATAACATTTTATTATTTGTTTGTTCTTACTAGCAAATCCTCTCTTTCAAAGACTGTACTATAAACACTAAAAACTATATTTCAATACTTTCGACAAACGTTGTCATAATTCGACAAAACCTTAAACATCTCTACTCTAGCAAAGTTACTGAGTAATGTTTTTCTTGATATGTAATTAATAGAATAGTTTTAATTTATTTTTCCTTTTAAAACTCTTTGATATCCTATTGGAAGTTTATTTATTTCAACTGGAGTTTTTTCGTCAATCTCATTTGCTTTTAATCTAAATAATTCAAAGAAGTTTTCATCACAATGAACACTTCCAGGAAAGCCTTGTCCATTAATTGCTAGATTACTGTAAATCCATGCTTTTTTAGAATAATAATTAATACTTGATATAAGATTTATATCAGTATTTCCAATAGGTACTCTTGCTACGCCTTGCTCACTTATACTACTTTCGTCTTTGTTTTTAAAAGTTTCATAATACATGCTTATACATCTAAATACTTCTTCGATTTTTCTTTGGTCAACTAAAGAAAAATCAAAAGTCTTAAAAGTAGTATTTATAGTTTTATCAATATGAAGCATTTCATATCTAACCGTTTTATCTTCTAGTGTATATCCGAGAGATATTTTTTCATCATCTAAACTAGTGCTTAAATACTTAAATGATTCTTCTTCTGAATATAAATTAAATTCTTTTCTTAGATTTTCTACTTTGTTAAATATACTTAAACGATTTAAAAAATCATTTATCTTTATTGCCATTTCTTTAAAGCTTATTATATCACTTGTAGATATGATACTTTCTTTACTTAAATTTTCTTCAAGAAAATTATTGAAATTTTCACCTTTATAAAAATTTTCCATTTTCCACCTCTTTTATTATTTCATTATAAAAAGGCTAAACTAGTTAACCTTATTTAATTCCAAGACCCATTCTTTCTTTCATTAGTTTATATTTTGCTTTAGCTATTTTTTTAGATTTGTCTTTTCCATCTTCTAAAATATCTTCAAGTTTATCAGAGTTTAAATAATCTCTAAATTTTTCTTGAATAGTAGTAAGCTCACTTACTACTATATCAGCAACATATTTTTTAAATTCGCCATAATTTTTTCCAGCAAACTTTTCTTCGATACTTTCATAAGTATCACTTGTAAGTGATACTGCGATGTTTATTAAATTACTTACACCAGGTTTATTTTCTGGGTCGTATTTAACTAAACACTCACTGTCAGTAGTTGCTCCCATTATTTTTTTTCTAGCAACTTCTGGCTCATCTAACATACTTATGTATGTTTTAGGGTTATCACTTGATTTACTCATTTTTTTATCTGGATTTACTAAATCCATTATCTTAGTTCCACTTTTAGCTATTTTAACATCTGGCACTTTAAAAGTTTCGCCAAACTTTTTATTAAATCTCTGTGCTATATCTCTAGCAAGCTCAACGTGCTGCTTTTGATCAATTCCTACTGGAACTAAATCAACATCATAAGTTAATATATCAGATGCCATTAAGATAGGATATGTTAAAAGTCCAGTTGAAAAACTTTCACTTTTACTACTTTTATCTTTGAACTGTGTCATTCTAGACAACTCTCCGTATGGAGTAGTACATTCTAGCATCCAAGATATATTTGTGTGATATACATTATCTGATTGTATAAATATTGTATTTTTTTCTGGGTCTATACCACATGCTAAATATAAAGCTACAAGCTCTTTTATTTTTTGTTTTAATACTTTAGGGTCTTGCTCAACTGTTATAGCGTGCAAATCTGCTATAAATATTTTTGAGTCAAACTCACCTTGCATAGCAACCATTTGTTTAATTGAACCTATATAATTACCTAAAGTAATGGTTCCTGATGGCTGTATTCCTGTTATAATTTTTTTCATAATCTTTCTCTTTTCTAATAAAATTTTAGCACAAATTCTACTTTTTTGTCAAAATGTTAATAAAACGGGGTGGCGGCCAGACATTCGCCTGGCAAATTCGCCACCTTGCTTTATCCCTGCTCTATGATGAGCGGAGCAGCTAAGCTTCCCGCTCCATCTAAGTACTTCGTGGTAGAGCTTAGATACAAGACGGGACGGACGCCAAACCCAATCTGCGAGCTAGTCGCATACGCATTGCAGTTGTTGCTCACCCTCCACGCACCCGAGGAAAAAGACGAGGATGCATTTATTGTCCACTCTATGCCTGCTTTATATAACCAACTAGATCCTCCGCAACTTGCTGTATTATAACTACTTAAATTTGTAGTTCTCACGCAAGAACTAGCTAATACTGAGTATCCATAATCAGACACATTCATTAGACCTATTTTTCCAGTACTTGTTTTTGTTTGTTCTGATGTATATAAAGTTGATGCTGTTGTTGCACTACCAAACTCACCTATATTCCAAGTAACGTTTTCTATCATATTTAAATATACTTGTTTTATTCCATTTCTTGTATAGTTACATTCACTTGGAACTGTTGTACTATAGCCATAGCAATTTACTGAACCAGTTCCATTTTCACTATTTAAGTATGATGTATTTAAAAGTTCATTAAGTGTTGCATCCTGCCACTCGCCAACATTACCTGAGTCCCAAGCAAGACCTCCTATAGATTCTGCTCTTATTATTTTTGTAAGTGTTTCGGTAGTTGTTCCATCTGCAAGTGTTGTATCAAATACTCCAATAACTCTCCAGTATTCTTCATTAAACCATATATAGTTATTTGGCTGTTTTCCTTCATAACGTATTCCATTTTCATTTACTACTTCACCAGTTCCTTGCACAGTTCCAGCAAGTGATGTTATATGTGCATTTAATAGCGTATCAGAAGAGTTTGTAACAAAGTCTATATCACAAGATACATCTCCTTCTATATCATCTATTTCTAGTTCCCAAGAATCATAAAGCCATCTTCCAAGTGCGTTAGTACACGACACATCGACTCTTAAATTAGATTTTGCCGGTAAACTATTTACTGGATTTCCATCTAAGTTTACTGCTAATGTTACATCTCCTAGTTTAAATGTATTATCACTAGTATTATTTAATAGTAAAATACCAGTGATAATACTTAAACTTAAAACACCTATTACAATTTTTTTAACCATTTTCTTTCAGTTCCTTTCTTTTAGTTTCTAATAAACTAATAAGTTTGGTTTTTAAATAATATTTTTCATAATTAGATTTATCTACTATTTCTAAATCAAAATTATCGACTATAATATGACTAATACTTTTATACTTAAATAGTCTCATCATATCGTTATCTAGTTCGAATGAATATAGTTTATCTTTCTTCTTAACGATAACTAAAAACTCAGGATATAATCTTTTTAATATAATATATTTTTCTTTCATTTTTTTCACTCTCTTTTTTAATTTGCACTATGCTTTAGAGAATATTTTTCGTAAAAAACATTCTCACATAGTTTATATTCAGGTTCTACCAAGGATAAAATTTGTTCATCATGCTTATTATTTTACAGCCTTAACCATAAAATACAAAACATTATGAGCTCGGGACGGACGCCATACCCATTCTGCGAGTTATTCGCATTCGCATTGCCGTTGTTGTTCACATTCCACGTATTCGAGGAATTAGACGAGACATTTTTTACAACTTTACCCTAAAAATATTTTTCAACTATTCTTTTTGTTATTTTTTTATCTACAAATATATAACTATTTTGATAAGTTTGCACTGATGTGAAAAATTTATCAAAAGAAAGTTTATTATTTTTATATAAATACATATTCTTCTTCATTTTATTTTTAATATTATCTTTACTTTTCTTTGATAATTTTATAATTAATTTATTATTATTTATAATTTTGAATTTATAACCTAAAAATACAATTCCTTCGTTTGATGATTTTATTTCAGTTTTCTTTATATTTAAATTTAGTTTATATTCCTTATTAATTTTTTCTTCTAAAATTTTTTTCACTTCATACAAGTAATTTTTGTCTTCATGTAATAGTATGTAATCGTCATGTAGGTCGTAAATCTTTTGATTTTTAGATTATGCTTTATAAAATGATGAATTTTATAAAGATAAAATATCGCAAGAATTTGCGAAGTTTGAGAACCTATTGGTAGCCCTTTACCAAAGTTATACTTTGGTAAATTTATTCCCTTTTTGTTTTCAAACTTTTCAATTTCATTATTTATATATTTATAATTAGTTGAATCTATAATTTTACAAACTAAATTATATTCTTCTTTATTTAATTTATCTATCAATAATGATTTTAACACTTCGTGGTCTATACTGTAAAAATATTTTGCTAAATCTAATTTTAGATAATAGAACTTGCCTTTTTTCTTATACTTATTTATATCTTCTTTTAATTTTTTCACTGCATAACTTGTACCCATATTTTTTCTTGTGGCACAGTTTTCAGGACAGAGATACTTTTCAAGATTAGGTTCAAGTATTTTTTTAGCTACATAATGATTTATTATTTTGTCAAATACACTTTGACTCATTATAACTCTTGTTTTTGGGTCGTGTATCAAAAATATTTTATAACTACCACCATTATAATTACTGTTTTCTAAAACATTTTTGATACTTACTATATAATTCACTTTATTTTTTTCAAATTCAAATATTTTTCTTTTATTTTTTAAATTTTTAACTACATCGTTTTCATAAATCTCAAATAAATCAAATATGTTTATTTTCATCTTTAATACTCTTAGCCCAGCCATTTAACATTTTTGTTAGTTCGACTAGTTTAAATGATAATTTTTCAAGTTGTTTTACATTTATGTTTTTATTTTTAAATATAGTTTCTACACAAAAATTCATGTATGATAAATTAGCTATTGCTTTTCCTAGATTCTCATCTAGTGAATTTTTTTATCTCATTTATTATAACTATTTGTATATATAACTCTTTAGATGTTTTTCTAACTTCAGTTTTATAAAATTCATCTTTTTTTGAAATATTAGCTGAGTAATTTTCGAATATTATTATAAAATCTTTTAGTTTTTTTAAAATCATAAAGTCATTATTTGTTATTTCAGACACGTTTCTAACCTATCTAGAAGTTCGTTAATTTCATCAAAATCTGTTTTTTTAATTTGATTTATAATTTTATCTATTCTTTGCATATTTTTGAGATTCTTTTCAGCAGATTTTAAGATTCTACTATAACCATTTTGATTATACTCTATATTTTTTATCTCTTCACCTATTTCACTTTTTATGATATAAGAAATTTTTTCGTTTTTCAAAAATTTTTCAACTTTATCCAGTGCATTATTTGGAAAACTACACTTAATTCCGTCTAAAATTTTATATCCGAGTAAGTAACTTATTATTACTGTATCGTCACTGTAAACATTTATAAATTTCCCTTTACTATTATGTAAAGTAATTTGTAAATAACCCCCCTCGTTTTACATTCGCTTTACTGTCAATTGATTCTTTCATTTTCTTTCTCCTTTTCATATTTTACGGGGTGGCAGCCAGACATTCGCCTGGCAAATTCGCCACCTCGCAACGTTATTGTTCTATGATGAGTGGATCAGCTATGCTGCCCACTCCACTTGTGTGCTTCGTAGTAGAGTCCAGATACAAGACAGGACGGACGCCATACCCATCCTGCGAGTTATACGCATTCGCAGAGCCGTAGTTGCTCACACTCCACGCAGCCGAGTAATTAGACGAGGATGCATTTATTGTCCACTCATAACTTGATTTATATAACCATGAATTTCCTGCACAAGCATTACTGTTATAACTACTTAAATTTGTAGTTCTCACGCAAGAACTAGCTAATACTGAGTATCCATAATCAGACAAATTCATTAAACCGATTTTTCCAGTACTAGTTTTAGTTTGTTCTGATGTATATAACGTTGATGCTGTTGTTGCACTACCAAACTCTCCTATGTTCCAAACAACGTTTTCTATCATGTTTTGATATTCATTTCTAATACCTATGAAAGTGTAATTACATTCACTTGGTATTGTTGTACTATATCCATAGCAATTTACTGTACCTGTTCCATCTTCTCTTTTTAAGTATGATGTGTTTAAAAGTGCGTTTAGTGTTGCATCTTCCCACTCTCCAACATTACCTGAATCCCAAGCAAGACCTCCGATTGAGTCTGCTCTTATTATTTTTGTTAAGGTTTCTGTAGTTGTGCCATCAGCAAGAGTTGTATCAAATACTCCTATAACTCTCCAGTACTCTTCATTAAACCAAATGTAGTTATTTGGTTCTTTACCTTGATAACGAATGCCATCTTCACTGAATACTTGTCCGTTTCCAACAAGTGATGTTATATGAGCTGTTAAGTTTGTTGTGCTTGATGTTGTTTTGGTAAGTTCACACTCTGTTTCAGGTTTTAAAGCACTTATTCTTATTGAGTTGTATTTAGAGTTCCATGTAGCTGTTGCAGCATCACAAGTAATCTGGTTGTTTGGTCCTTGATAGTAAGGGTCTGATGCTTTTATAAATATATCTGCTGGTTCTGGTATTTTTTCTTTTTGTAAAATTAAATCTCCTTCGAATACTTTGCCTCCATTAAGTGCTTGGTTAGTATCTAAATTTACAAATGTAAGTTTAGCTGTCCAATTATGTACCTGCGTTGTTGTACCACTTATTGCATAGTCTTCTGCTATTTTCATGTAACCTTGCTTTGTTGTTGCATCATAGCCTGTAATAATCTCTCCAGTTACTGCATCTGTTACAGTTACAGATGGAAGACCAGGAAGCGTTACTGGGTTACCATCTGGCCCAGTTACTGATAAAATTATTTCTGCCTTTTTATCTACTGTTGTATAAATGTGAGTATTATTTGGTATCATGAAATATACTTGATAAGAATCTGATGCACTTGCTACTTCATCACCAAGTGCAAGTGTTGCTGTCGCTGTTGTTTCATCTGATACATTACTCCCACCTTCAGTAAGTGTATTTGGATTTATTCTAAGGCTAATATCAGTACCTTTAGTAAATGTTAAACTTGTAACATTACCAGATAAAATATCAACGTTTGTATTTGCTCCATCACCTACTATACCTCCAAAGTAAGCATAAGTAAGAGTTAGCGTAAATACTAAAAGTGCTCCGATTACTATTAGAAGTGTTTTCCTAAGTTTTTTATTTATAGTCATAACCTATATCCTTTCTACTATAAATAATACCATTTTATTGCGATTTTTGCAATAAAAAAATTGGGATTTTTCCCAACTTTTTATAACCATACACCGTATGTGATTGCAACCATAGCAAGTATTAAACCTACTACTAAAAATATCTTAATTATGTCTTGTTCATCCCATCCGAGTTCTTCAAAATGGTGATGAAGCGGAGCTTTTTTAAATACCTTTTTCTTAAATCTTCTTATCGCTATTATTTGAATTAAACTTGTTATTGTTTCAATAACAAATACTCCTCCGATAAGCACTAGTGAAAACTCATGTTTTGTAAGTATCGCTATAGTAGCAAGCGCTCCTCCTAGTGATAAAGATCCAAGGTCTCCCATAAATACTCTTGCTGGGTGTGAGTTGAATATTAAGAATCCCATTAAAGATCCTACTAGCACGAAACAAAATATTGCTATTTCTTCGTAACCTTCAAGCCAGCCACAGTTCCATGCTATTATACCATATGCTAAGAATGATATTAAACTAAGTGTTCCTGCTAGTCCATCAAGACCATCTGTTATATTAACTGCGTTTGTTGTACCTACTAGAAGTACTAAAATAAATATACCAAATACCCAGCCAAGTGGCATCGAGAAATTTATAAACGAAATTGAAAGCGTTGGCTCTCCTCCTGCTTTTAAATATAAGAAGAAGAAGATGAGTGCTATAATCATTTGAATTAAAAATTTTGTAACTGTGGGTACTCCATCATTATTTTTTTTATAAACTTTTAAGTAATCATCTACAAAACCTAGTACTCCGTATGCTAAGAATACAAATATAAGTATCATTAAATTATAACTAATATTTATACTTCCATTTAAATATAAAAGTAAAAGTGATAATAATACTGGTATTATAAATATAAAACCACCCATTGTTGGTGTACCTTGTTTTTCTTTATGTCTAACATGTATTAAATTACTAACAAATTGTCCTATTTTCTTTTTTCTAAGTAGTGGTATAAACACTATCCCACAAACTATAGCTAAAATAAAACCAAGCATCATTGACATAGCTGCTTTAGCAAGTATTAACATAACTTTATCACTTCCTTTAATTTAATTATACTATATAATATCATATTTTATCTGTTATTTGATAAAATATGATATTGTTTTACATAATTTTAACTAATTTAATTGCAAATGTACTTCACTTTTTTCTTTAACATATGTATCACATGCTGGAGATTGGTAAAATACATTTGTACCAGTTCCTGAGAATTCTATTTCAAAGTCTTTAAGTATTTTTTTTGCTTCTTCAAGAGTTTCTCCTTCTACGCAGGGCATTTTTACATATTTTTCATCAAGCCATGTGTACTCTCTAGGTAGTACTTCTTCACTTTTTTCTATATCAAAAATATCTATTGCTGACGTAAAAATATTTTTTGCAATTGGGGCTGCTATTGTTCCTCCATACTGTACTACGCCTTTTGCTCCATCTACTGCTACGTATAATACTATTTCTGGGTCATCTGCTGGCATAAAACCTATAAATGAGGTAATATACTCCGTTTTTGAGTAAGCTCCATCTACTACTTTTTGAGCTGTACCAGTTTTACCTCCTACTCTATAGTTTTCTATGTAAGCATTTCTTCCTGTACCATTTGCTACTACACTTTCTAGTGAGTATCTTACAAGATCACTTGTTTCCTCACTTATTACTTTTCTTTTTTCTTCTTTTTCAATTATATCTAACACTGTGTTTGTTGATGAATCTAGATAAGACTTTACTATATACGGAGTATACAGTATTCCGCCGTTTATAGCTGCGCTGACGGCGTTTACTTGCTGAAGTGGTGTAACTGAGACTCCTTGACCAAATGAAGTTGTAGCGTGCTCTACAGGACCCATATCATCTATATCAAAAAGTATTCCACTTGACTCTCCATTTAAATCTATTCCGGTTTTTTCACCAAAACCAAAATCATGAATATAACCCATAAGTGTCTCTGTAGTCATAGTCTGCCCTATGTGGACAAAACCAGTATTACAAGAATTTTCAACTACGTTTATAAGTTGCTGAGTACCATGACCTCCGGCTTTCCAGCAGTGAAGCGTTGCTCCTCCTACCGTTATACTTCCTGAGTCATGATATGTATCATTAAATAAGTCTATTGTTTTTTCTTCAAGCGCTGATGAAAGAGTTATAATTTTTAGTGTAGAACCGGGCTCAAATGTTGACCATATTGGTAAGTTTTGATTAATAGTTTCGACTGAATAATTTTGATAATTATTAGAATCAAAATTAGGTCTTGATGCCATAGCAAGTATTTCTCCTGTATCTGGGTCCATAGCAAGTGCCATAGCCCCAATAGCATCATACATAGTCATTGCTTTATCAAGTTCATTTTCAATTACTTTTTGAAGTTCTAAATCTATTGTAAGCTGCACTGTTACTCCGCTTACTGGAGATTCATAAACTTCGGCTAGTTCTAGTTTATTTCCTTTTCCATCTGAGAAATATTTTATTGATCCAGCTTCTCCTGTTAAATACTCATCATAGTAAAGTTCTATACCTGATAAACCTTGATTATCTATTCCGACGTAACCTAAGACGTGTGATAATAAATCTTCATGAGGATAATATCTTTTTGATTCTTTTAAAAGGTAAATTCCGTCTAAGTTTAAATCATCAATTTTAGTAGCTGTTTCATACGATAACTGCCTTCCTTCTGGATGTACTCTTTCTATTGATGTTTTTTTAGAAAAATGTGCTAAGATGTCTTCGTACGAAACATTTAAAATTTCTGAAATTTCTTTTGCTGCTTTTTCTTTATCTTCTATTTGATTTGGTACTACTACTAAACTAGTTGTCGTTATATTAGTAGCTAAAACTTCTCCATTTCTATCTACTATTTCTCCCCTGTCAGCAGCAATAGGCAAGTTTCTACTCCATAAACTTTCTGCAAGTGTGCTCAGTTTATCATAAGCAAAAACTTGAATGTAAAATACTCTTCCAATAATTATTAAAAGAGCTAAAAGTATTACTACGAAAAAAAATCTAATTCTTGTATGTATGTTATTTGTAAACATTTAATCACCAGTTAATTATATTTAAAATTACAAAAAAAAGAATAAACTGATGTTTACTCTTTCGTGAAATTTTTATTAATTTCTACTGCAATATCTGCGTCTTTACTTATTGTAAGATAATTTTCTAAGAAACTAATATATTTAGTAGTATTATCCACTAGTTTGTGCATACTATCTACATTTTTGTCTTTGAAAATATCGTTTAATGTGTTATTTGATTTTTTTAAGTGCTCAATTACTGCAGTTATTTCTTCATATGTTAAGGTTCCTATCATGAGTTACTCCTTAAGTTTGTTGCTACTTCATTAATGTCTTTTTTGACACTTTCAATACTTTCTATTCTAGCTAAATTATCTTGGTCATCCCATCTATTTTTCATGATGTTAGTCATTTCAAATATTTTATTTATTGCTTCTGCAAAATTATTATATTCTTCCATATTAGCCTCCTAAACAAGTATTATTCTTGATCCATTTTGCATACCTGAATCTTTAACAAATACATCAAGTGAAAATATTTCTCCAGTTTCTTTACTATAAAGGTTTGTATTTTCACTTATTTCGTATAAGTTATCTGTTAGCTCTACTAAGTTTTCTTCAAGAAGTGTTTTAACCGTTCCTACTCTTTTATTAAGAGGGATAAATAAATCATATTTTTTTTCAAGTGTAGGCACAATAAGCTCTACTAATATTTTATTATTCATTATAACATCTCCTTGTTTTGACTTACTAATTTAACTATTTCTGGTTCACCCTTAGTAACTACAAAACCAAATGTGTTATCAAGTTGTTCTCTTGCTGCTTTATTTGATGCATTTACTTTAAGTGTGAACTGATTATTAAGGTCTCCACCTATCCAAATATAATTTTCTAAACTTATATTTTTAATAATTACTCTGTCTTGAAGTAACTGTTTAGTAGGCGCTAAATTATCTACTATTAATAATTTATTTTTAGTTTCTGATAATCTATCTAAGTATGCCACAAACTTATTTCTTGCTTCTTCAGTTAATTTAGAAATAAATTTATTTATATCTATTATTACATGCATAGCGTCGGTATTTATATTACCTATCATATCATTAACAAATTCATTGGCACTAGATTCTCCTTTAATAGTGTAACTAGTATTGTATCCTTCTAATAATTTTTGTCCATCATATACAATTGTGTTTTCATTAGCTGTCTTAATATTAGTAATTATACCAGCTAAGAAGTCTTTATTATCAAATACGTTATTAGACATTATTAAACTCATTGGTGATGCACTGAAGTTAAATGTACTTATCTCAAGTGAGGCCTTTTCTATACCTACTGGTATGTGTTTAATGTTCCCTAATTTTTCTTTTATATCTTCAAAAGTTACTACTTCAGGTAAAGTTTTAATATTCGGTGCTTTAATAGTATATTCTTTACTAAGTTTACTACTAACTGCTTTAATATAATAGTTTAGTTTATCTTCAGCGTATGGAAAGGCAGTTTGAAACTCAAATACTCTTCCATTTTCTATTAAACCTCGGCCTAAAATATTATCAACACTTCTTTTTCTTGCTGCTGGTATTACCACACTATAATCATCGTCTCCAAGTTTAAGTGCGATCGCTTTAGTGAAGTTTTGTTTCATTCTGTATCTTATGGCGTTTGTTGTAGATGCTGTTACAATAAATATAATTCCGTATTTAAAACATTCTCTACTAAGTACTTCTAAGTGTCCATCAAGATTTGGATACATTTCCGCAAAGTTTTCATAATTATTTATTACTACTGTTATAAGTGGTACTTTTTTTCCACTGTGCTCTATGTAAAAATCATAAGATCCATTATAGTCTAAGAATAAATTTCTTCTTTCTTCAATAGTTTTTTCAACAAACTTAAATAAATTTAATATTTTTTCTGTTTCTGCTGATAAAAGTACGTCTCCTACATGTGGCAGATTTTTATAAAGATTAAGTGTTTCTGCTCCACAGTCTACTATGTAGTAGTTAATGTCACTCGGTGAGTACATTATTGCACTTGAATATACGAGAGTTGATATAAAGTTTGCTTTACCTGATCCCGCAAGTCCGTAAACAACCATATTACCTTCTTCAGTTAATTTGATATTTAAAGCACCTTGTGCTTGGTTTTCAGGGTCGTCATATTCTCCAATGATTGGACTTATGACTCCTAAGGATTTAGTAAATTTATACTTTTCTAGTAAGTCATGAATATATATTTTTGATGGTATTTTTTCAAGCCATAGCTGAGGTGCTTTTGCATTTATTTTACTAGCTTCATCTACAATATATTTCATGATGTTTGTAACTTCTTCACCCATAGATGCTTCGATAGTTTCTTTTTTCATACTCATACTTTTTACAACGTTACCAACATTATTTAGTAAACTAATTGAATTATCTACTTTTTTCTTGATTTTTTCAGAAGGATAGTACTGTTTACCTGCCCATGCTGATTGGCCTATTGTAAATAGTTCGTTGTAACCAACTTGAAGGTAGAATCTACCAACTTCTTTAAGCTCTGCAGCATCTGGTCTTTTAATCATATCCATACTATCTGCTTTATCTTGTACTTTTAGTGATACTTTAAATTTTGCATTTGACCATATTTGCTCGTTAACTACACCTGCTGGTTTTTGAGTTGCAAGTATTAAATGAACTCCTAAACTACGACCTATTCTTGCTGTTGAAACAAGTTGATCCATAAATTCTGGTCTTTGTGATTTTAACTCTGCAAATTCATCAGATACTATAAATAGATGCGAAATAGGTTCTTCTACTAAACCTTTTCTATAAAGTGCTTGATACTTATATATATCTATTGCACTTTCTCCAAGTTTATCTCTTGCTATATTGAATGCTCTTTGTCTTCTTTTAAGCTCACTTTGAATTGATGCAAGCGCTCTATTCATTTCATTTGCATCTAGGTTTGTAATTGTTCCTGCTAGATGTGGAAGTTTAACTCCAGTTTCTTTATTATGAAATACTCCTGCTAGTCCTCCACCTTTATAATCTATAAGAACAAACTGAACTTCATCAGGATGATAATTAGTTGCCATTGATAAAATGTATGTAACTATAAATTCTGATTTACCAGACCCTGTCATACCTGCGATAAGCCCATGAGGTCCATGGTATTTTTCGTGTAAATCTAGTTTAAATGTTTCATTTTGAGTACCTACTCCAATAGGCGTAGCAAGTGATATTGTTGGGTTACTATTTTTCCAACGACTTGATATATTAAGCTGCTCAACAAGACCAACATTATACATTTCAAGATATCCAAGTGTTTCTGGTAACATTTCACTTTCTTTAATTATTTCAAGTGGAATATTAGCCAGTTTTTTTGCACAGTCATATAAATCTATTCCATCTGGCATATCAAGATTAAATTCTTTTTTTGAATTTTGTGATAATTCATTACCAAATAAACTTGCATTTGTTTCAGTAACATTTATAAATACCTGTGTATCATTTGGTAAATTTGTTAGTCTTGGTGCAAGCACAATTAAACTAAATCCATAATTACTTTCTGTTTCTGCTACATCTTTAATTATTTCAACATTTCTTAAATTTTTATAATCATCTGTTATTATAACGTAATAAGGTTCAAAGTTTTTATAAGTATTTTCTTTAGTATCTGCATTTTTTCTTGCTTGAAATTCTTTTTCTAAAAACAAAGATAATTCTTTTGCTTCATCTATATTCGCTGAAAAATATCTTATATTTTTTTCGTTATTCCAGGTATGTGGAGCTATTTTCATATACTCCCAGTCGTCTTCTCTTGTTTCACTTGTCATGATTACAATTTTTAAATCTTCGTAACTGTGATAAGTAAGCATTTGCATAACTAGGCCATTTACGTAGTTTTGTTTAGTGTTTGATGTACCTACGATTGCATATTTATTTTTATGAGTAAATGAGGCTGTAATTGGTACATTTTCGATTATTTTAATAAATGACCCTATCTCAATTGCTTCATTTAATAGTGCATCTTCTGTAAGTGAAAATCTTTTTTGTGGGTGTCTTATATTTCCTTTAATATTAGTATTACCTGTACCAAGTCTTAAATCTAAAAAGTCATCTTGCTTAATATCTCTTTCCCAAAGATTTCTTCTTTTATTATCAATTATATCTTTAAGCATAGAAAGTGGTAAATAGTTATCACTTAAAATAAGTCTTTGTTTATCAATTTCTTTTTTGATTTCTCTTTTTTTATCAAGTAAATATTGAGAGTATTTTTCAAGTCTTAATTTTTCTTTTTTCTTAGCTTGCTTTGCTTGATATTTTCTATTTAGTGTTGGCCATAAAAATGCTGCTAAAAGCATTGATACTGGCATTATAAGTGATGGTAACGCTCTTGATAATTCTACTGTTCCGTCTAATAAATTTAGTATTGATGTATATGCCATAGCAAGTGACATAACCGCCATACTCATCATTGGCCCTACAACTAGTATTGCTGGTGTTTTTTCTTTTTCTTGAGAACCAGGAGGAGCCTCTATTTCGATATCTACATCTTCAATAATTGTTTTTAATCTTGGTGATCTTAAGAAAAATTTATCTTCACTCATTAATTCTAAGGCAAAATCATCTGTTGTATCAAAAATTGTTTGTTTTAAAATAGGTTTTTCAATAACTGGTAAATTACTTGAAACTGATACCAAATCTGAAATTATATTTATAAGAAAATAATCTTTTAACACTATTATTTTAAGTCCTAATATAAATATTACATCTCCATATGAAAGATTTGCATTTACTACTCTTTGGTCATTTACATATACTCCATACTTACTGTTTAAATCAGTAATAGTCCAAATACCATTTTGATTAGTAATCTTAGCGTGATTATCTTCAATTAATGATAAATTATAAAGTATATCAGATGATGTACTTTTACCAAGAGTGTATGATAAGCCATTATTTATTTGTACCGCTACTGTTTTAAATTCTTTAGCAGGCGAAGTATAAAGCATTAAAAATTGATTGTCTTCTACTAGTTTTATAAATATTACTTTGTAATCACTTAATGCTACACTTTCTTCCTCTTTACCATTTACGATAATCTTAGCATCGTAATTACTATTTATTTTCCAGTACCCTTTATATTCTTCTACATTTATAATATTTTTTTTATTCCCTAGTTTATCTATATCAGAAATCCAGTAATTTCCTTTAATTTCAAGCGGTAAAGTAAATTTTAAAATTTTGTTACCGTTAATTAATCTAAGTATCACTTTACCACCTATTTTCCCTTATTATCATTATACAGTTTTTAACAATTTATTTCAAGAGTTTTAGTAAATGTTTATTATATTTAACTGTAAATAAAAAAAAGTAAATTTAACTTTACTTTTTACTTAATATTTTCTTCTGGAACTTGAAATTCTTCTGGCATATACGTTCCATGTTTACGAAGCATTCTTACAGCCTCAACTTTAGATGTATCAGTTCCGTCAAAACCTATATAAAGTTCCATTTCTTTAAAAAAGAAACTATGATATAAATTTCTCGCTCTTAAATTATGTAGTAAGCAGTCTAAAGTAAATGTTTCATATCCTTGTTTTTCCATTTGACTAATGAAATAACCTAAAAGATAATGACCAATTTTTTTACCACGATAATTACTATCGATGCATATATTTGATATATACATTTCTTTCCCTTCTTTTACTTCTTTAATTACTGGCTCTATGTACTTTTCTATTGTTTTTTTATAATTATTGTTTACTTTTTTAAGATCACTATAGTCGTATGAAAAATCAATTGTGTAATCAAGCCCACATAAAACTCCTATTATTTTATTTGTTGTTACATCAAATGCAACATATAAATTATCATGATAAAACATTGAACCTGGTGTTAAAATTAATTTTTCTATAACAGTAATTGCTTCATCTTTATTATTATCAAACCAAAATGGATAAATATATGGGTCTGTATCATAAAGTACTGCTGCTATTTCCTTATAAGAGTCATCACTTTTTGCTCTTCTAAAAGTTATTTTTTCGTTTGCTACTGTAAAACTATTTTTCATTTTTTATTACTCCTTTATATCAGTAGTACTCACTACTGTATTATTTACAAATGTGTATTCTATTTCGTTATTTTGATTTAAAATTGGATCATTTTCAAACTTTGAACTTGACTCACTTGATACTACTGTATCAGCTACTGTTTCACTACTAACGTTATTAAGCGCAGCAGATGATAATAAACTTTCTTCATTTGATAAATTTGACTGAGTTGTTGCTACCATGTTTGCAGTATCAGATTCAGCTTTTATACTAAATGTTTCCATTTTTTCTTTCATTTCATCTAATACATGTTTTTTACTTATCATGTGATTTGATAACTCTTCCATGCTTTCAGCAAATACCTGCACACCGCCACCCATATATACATCGTAAGGTATCTCTTCGATATATGTTTTGATTTTTCCAACTGTATCAAATAACCTAGCACTCTCGTTATTTAATGTATCTATGTGAAATCTTACTTCTTCAGAGGTAAGCATTCCTGTGTTTGTTAATCTTGCGTTTCCCATATTTTTTTCCTTTCAACTATTTTAAAGCATTTTTTCTTTCTGTTAAATTTGTTTCAAAAGCTCCTATTAAAGAATTTAGTTTAGTTTCATAATTTTTTAAATTTTTTAAAAATAATTCATATTCATTTACTAAAGTTTCTCCAAAGTTACCATATGTACTGTATCTTGTCATATCTTTTTTTAAATATTCTAAAGATTCACTCACTGTATATATTTCGCTTAAACTCATTTTCAAATTCGATAATGTATCCATTGCTAGTGTGATTGTACCACTATCAAGTATTACTCCATCGTATGCCATAATCATACCTTCTTTCTAATATAATTATTATAACAAAAAAATACTCCTAATTTCTAGAAGTATTAATTTATTTACGTTTATTTGACTTTTTTTATCTTTTGTAGAACTTGAGTTGTAATTATTTTTCTACATCTGTATTCCCAGAGTATGCGTGTTGATAACCGCCGCTTTCTCCGGAACTTCCTGAATTTGCAAAATCGGTTGCTGTATCTATTGCTGCTCCTTGACTTGCAGTAGGAGTTGTATTACCATATTCTGCTTCATAACCTGGCATAAAACTATCTACAGCACTACTTGATTGTGTTGGTGATGAAGTTCCATTGCCATCACCTATCGGTTTCCATGCTAAATCCTTTTGTATATCTTCTACCGATTTTGGCGTAAGATTACTAGATGATGCATTTTCTGTATTTGAACCACCTGTTGTTCCCGTTGACCCTCCAGTAATAGCACCAGCACCTGCAGCAGCACCGGGTATAAATGCAGATGTTGACGCTAATGTATCTGCTGCTTCTTTAGCTTTTGTAATGAAATCATTCATTTTTGTTACAGTATCTTCTAAAACGATAGTAGAGCTGTTTATACTATTATTATAAGAAATCATACCATCCATACCTGCTGTTAATCCTCTCATAAAATCTCCTTGAGCTCTTATATTACGAAGTGAAGTATTCGCTCTATTTAAAGATAACTGAATATCAGACTTTTCTTCTAGCAATCTTTTTGCTTGTCTTTCCATTTCGTCTATTGTTAGAATAGCTGATAATCTTGTTCCTTGTGATGAATAATCGCCACTTAAAGTATTTGAATCCATATTATTTCCTCCTTTTTTATAATTGAATCGTTCTGTTTTTATCCATAAAATCTTTTAGGTACTTATTAAATTCTTCCATGTTTGTTAATTGTGTTTCAAAGTCCTTAACAAACAAAGTGTATTTTTCTACTAATTCAGCACCAAAATTTCCATACTGTTTCCAGTTTTCCATTTCTGCTTGAATGTAATTAACTGTTGCTTGTGAGTTTCTCAACTCAGTTAAACATGACACTAATTTAGGGTACTCTTCCTCGCATACATCTAAGTTTGCTTTTGTTACGGCTGTATCCATATTTTTTTCCTCCTCTATTTTCATAATAATTGTATCAATTTATTTTGTATATGTCAAAATATTTTATTATTATTTACAGTATTTTGACGATTTTGCAAAAAAATAAGTTACTCTTATATATATTGAGTAACCTAATTTTTTATTTGTATTTTATTCTAAACCAGATAATACATCTTCCATGTTAATTGATGGTAACAATGAATTTGATGTATCACTTTTGATTTTTGCACTATCTATAGATGATGCTAATCTTTCTAAATCGTCTGTATTATGTTCGCCTGCATGTGTAGTTATTAATGTTAAAGTTGCGGTACCTATTTTTGTAATTGCAATTGTCATATTCAATTCCCCTGCAACTATTTCTGAAAATGTAAATTCTTTGTCATTTATTTTTTTTGTCATTTGTTCAGAAAATTCGTAGTCAAATTCATTTTCCATTTCTGAAATCATATTACCGAAGGCTAATTTCACATTAGTATAACTGTTATCTGTATAACCTAATATTACAAAATTCTTTTCATCTTGGTACATTAAATTAACTGATTCATCAGCATTCATTTGATATGCATAACCATTTGGTAATACCATTTCGTAATTTCCTATATTTACTTTTGTTGTGTAGGCTGTTTCATTATTGTTTTTATCATCATTACTATCATCTTGATCTGTGTCATTATCATTATCGTTGTCATTGTCTGTGTCTTTTACTTCATCATTATTGTTATTACTAGCTTTATCTTCAGCAATAAAATTTGTGTATATTAAATATCCTGCTAGTGCTACTATTACTACTATTAGAATACCTAATATCATATTGTTATTTTTTCCACCTTGGTTATTCGGAGGCGTTACTGGTTGCGTGTTCATTCCACTACCTTGATTTCCTGTTATAGGAGCTGCTGCTTCTAAGTTCATTGGTTGTGATGGAATTGGCGCTCCAGTTAACGCGCTATTGTCCATAGCTGGTGTTTGATTAAGCACAGGTTCTCCAACTGGCTGCACTACTGCTCCACATTTTTTACAAAATTTGTCTTCATTTGTTAGCGGATTTCCGCAATTACTACAATTCATATTTTTATCCCTCTTTCTTTTCTATTTTAAAATTTGTTAATTCTAAAATCATGTCATTTGTAATTGTATTATTGTTACCTTCTATTTTTATTTCAAGTAATCTGCCATCTGGCATACTATAATATAAAACTATTAGGTTTGTACTATATGTCTCATTTTTATATCCTAAATTGCTGATTCTTTGATAGTTTGCTGTATATGTACTAAATGTTTTACCATTATATTCTTTGTCACCCTCACTACTTATTGTTAAGCCGGGTTTATAGAAATCAATGGATGAATTTGTTAAATCTATTAATGACTCTTTACTTAAGTATGGTGAATGTACCGTATACTTTATATCATAATCAAATATTTGTAAATCTTCGTTCCAATTTAGTCCGAAATACTTTTGTTCATAGATATTTTGATTTTTATCTAGTTGCTTATATTTATCTGGCAATGTTAACTTCAGTTCTGTTCTTTCATTATCAACGTCGTGTATAAATTCACTGATTGTATTTTCTCCATCTTCTACATAAGGTGTATAACTTGAATACTTAAAGTACTCTTCAATGTTTATCATATCTACCAATTCTTTTGGTATACTAATTTTTGATGATGATATTTCAATACTTAGTACGTGATTTTTATCTAGGGAGTATAAAAGTACAACATTTTCACTTTTTTCGATATTTCCTGTTACAGAATTTTCATTATTATAACTGTTTTTGTATACATACGCTTGGAGTTCACTATCTATTTCGCTTATGTTTTCTTCAAAATCGCTATAATCATCACTAGTTTTGTATGTATTATATTTAGAATACATATTAAATATCTCCTCTGTGTCTAAATATTCGTATATATTTCTATTGTATATTGTTGCATATATATTTATAGAACCATTTGTAAGTCCTTCAAAGTAATTTATTACTCCTGAAGATGATACAATATCTGTATCAAAATTTTCTGGAACTGTGTATTTTACATAAAAGTTATTATAAGCTAGTTCTACTTCTTTAGTATTACTTAATAAATCAGTTACTTCTTTTTCTGTTTCATAACTTATGCTTGTTGTGTCAATTTTTATTTCACTTTCGAAATCATAACGAATATCATTTAAACTAAAATTGTATATCATACTTTGAACACTGTCTAATAGTATATCAAAATAACTATTATCTGCTTCATAAGTAAACAGTATTAACTTTTCACTATCTTTTACAAAAACAGATAGTACTTGATGATCATCTTTTTGAAGTAATACTTTGTATCCTTCTAAAGATTTATTAGTTACTGTTGTATACTCTTTTCCAATTACGGTATATTCAGTGTTCATATTTACTAAATTTTGAAGTGTATCACTATATAATTCATCTAAACTTTTATAGTTTGAATCGTCTGTTAGATTTAAAATTTCTATTTTAAAATAACTATTTGAGCTATGTTTAAATTCGATTTTTTCAGTACTTTTGCTTACTATATTCCATGAAGAGTTATGTTTCACTGCAAATGATTCATTAGTAAAATCTACTAAAGATATTTTATTTCCATGATTTAATAACAGTATAATTATTAATCCAATAATTACTACTATAGTAAGCGTTATTATTGCGAATTTAAATTCAATTATTTTGTTTTTGCATTTTTTCATCATAATTCCACCATTACTATTATCAAATAATCAAATTCCGACATAATTATTATTTCATATTCATTATTTTTATATATACTTTTAGATTCACTATATAATACTTCTTCAAAACCTGAATTTTTTAGATTATTAGTAAATGTTTTTGTTAAATCCATAGATGATATTAAACTTCCAATATTATTTTTATATCTTACACTTATTATGTTATCTACATTATTTGCATAATTTATGTCTAATAATATTGAGTCTTTTAAATTTCCTACTGCACCAAATTTTTCCCATACACTTTCAGAAATATAATTTTTCCCTTCTTCTGCATTACTTTTTAAGTAGTATTCTTCTTTTAAAGTTTGAAAGTCAATTGCTTTTATTTCTTCACGTGGTATATTTTTAAACATTTCTTGTATTTCATATAATATGTTACTCGTTATTGAAAGTGATGTATTACTATTTAATTCCGCAATAGTATTCATTCCAATTACTTCTCCATTTTCATTAAATATTGGACCACCTTGATCTTTCGATGATGATGGTATACTATTTTTTAAATATCCATCTGTAGAGATAACTATTCCACTTTGTATTGTTAAACCTATATCCGTTTTACTTGTTAGCATGAAAACTGGGTCTTCAACATTTACTTCGTCTAATGAAATGTTAACTTGACTTTCTGTTTCAGTTGATAATTTTATAACTGCTGTATCCGTTTCTGGATTCGCTGTTACAATACCCTCCATTTTATATGAATTGCCAAGTCCATCATTTATTATAATTGTTTGTCCATTTGTTAGTGATGCATCTATGTATTTCCATGTTGTAACTATTAGTCCATTTCCTATTAAAAAGCCATTTGCGCTTTCTACTATATATTCACTTGATAGAGTATTTAAAGAAAATATATTAGCTTTATTACTTGTATAAATGTTATTTATTTCTGTTTCACTAACAGCTTTAAGTTTAGAAAAATCATATATATCATTAAAATTTTCACTTCCATATGTTGTAGATTGTAGTACATTTGAATCTTCTGTTTCTGATAACTCATTTAAATAATTTTCTATTTCATCAGAGGTTTCTCCAAATAAGTGTGCTAAGGTATATTTGCCATTTAGTTCTATAAAAAAATATGTTATTTTAATCGAACTATTTACTCTATCATAATTTAGCGGATTATACTTATTTTCCTCATTCATTGTAATACTCGGTAGTGTAATTGTTGATATAATTAAGTTTTTTGAAGAAAATAAATTTATTTCTCCATAAGAATTATATTTAATATCATATTTATCAAATGCCAAGAATAATGATGGTACTGCAAATTCCGATAATATTGCGTAGTTATAATTATCTATACTTTCATCATAACCACTTTCATAGTCTTCACTTTTAGGAAAATGATTATATGTAGCATTTTCCAAATATTCTTTATGCCTTTTATAATATTCCTCATTTGTTTCTTCATCACTATTTATATTTCCGAGTAATAGTGATGTAGTCTTTTTTGTAAGTTCTATTAATTCTTTTTCATTTTCAATTTGAGAACTGCCTAACTCACTTTTTAGTGCATAGGTGTCATCAAAGTTTGCCATTATACTATTTTCTAAAACATTTTCTTTTAGAATTCCATTTGTACTAAATTTGAAGTTACTAGTGCTTGCACTTATAGTAATTGTTCCAACTACAAATAATGCAATAATAATTAAATATTTTTTCATTATTCCTCCAACTTTTCTAATAGTACATCTATAACATATTTACTAGCTATGGCTGCATCATCACCATTTCCATAGATATCCGAAAATGCTTCTGCAATTGTTTCATCATAAATATATTCTCCTGTTGTTGAATCTTTTGCAACAGCATAATCTGATATAGTGCCTCTCCAATCATCGAATCTGATGTCATCATCATAATCTTTTTGATAATTATTATACGCTTCTTTTAGCATCTCTTTTGTATATATATTATTGATTGAATCATTTATAATTTGATTATAAAATTTCATATCATCATTACCTATTAATAACGATGAATCTTTATTATAATTTTTTAACCTAGCTACATATGATAAATAATGACCCATTTCATGCACTAAAACTGAACTAACAGTTGTATTTTCAGGAAAATGACCAGATTCAATTGATGCATTAATTGCATTTTCAAATCTTGGAATATCCAAATAATATTTTGAATTCAAACCAATAATAATTTTGGTTACTACAGGAAAACCATCTTCTGCATCTGAGGTAGCAAATGCATAAAGCGGTTGAAAGTTTGCTAGCGCTTGGATAATACCATCAAGGTTCATTAGTGTTAAATTAGTTAAATGATCTTTTGAATCTGGAAACATATCATATACATATTTTATTGCGTCATATGTATCATTTGCAACATTTAGATCTAGTTCACATAAGTTTACAGCTGTTATGTTAAATTCATCAATTATTTTATTCTCCACTTCAATTATTTCTTCTGGACAAGTGTTTTTTTGATTAACTGAATCTTCCACAATTAAATCTACTGCATCTTGAACACTACTGATTGTTACACCTGCATAAGTGTTATCTCTTTCTATTATTGTTTTTCCAGTATAATTTGTAGTTGTTGTTTTTTCGTTATTTTTCTCATTATAAATATCATCTAAAAAAATCGTACTGTTACTTGTCTCACTAATAGTTATGAATAAAATACCAACTATTATTAGTCCTACAAGTAACCCTGTTATAAATTGTTTAGTATTTTGCTTATTGTTACTAATTGTTTTATTATTTATTGGTTGATTATTATTTTTCATTTGTTTCCCACAGTTTGGACAAAACTCTGAATCTATTGGGATTTGTTTTCCACAGTTTGGACAATACATATCATATTCCTCCTACTATAAGGATACCATAGAAATCTTTTTTTTTCAAGGATTATCATTTCTGTTTTTGTCTTTGGATTATTCCTAAAAAAAATTTAACCTAATTGGTTAAATTCCTTAAATAATTTATCACATTTTTCTTTATCCATGTCTTTAGTGTGTTCAAGTGGATAATTTATATTTAATTTATTATATTTTTCTTTTCCATAACTATGATATGGTATAAACTCTATTTTTTCTACGTTGTTTATTTTTTTTATGTAACTATTTAATTTAGTTATGTAGTCTATACTATCTGTTATACCTGGTACTATCACTTGTCTTAACCATACTTTTTTATTATACTTATTAAGTTTTTCAATAAATGAATCTTGTTCTTCTAACTTATCCATGCCAGTTATATTTTTATAACCTTCTTTTGTAACATGCTTAATATCTAATATTACAAGGCCAATAAGTTCTAAAATTTGATCATTTGTATGATTAATACCCGCTGTATCTAGTGCAGTATGGATATTTTCTTCTTTTAACTTTTTTGTTAAATTAATAATAAACTCAGTATGTATAAGAGGTTCTCCTCCTGAAAAAGTAACTCCTCCACCGTTTTTAAAATACGGTTTGTTTCTTACTATTTTAGAAAAAAGTTTATCTACATTTGTATTATTCTCTCCAAGACACCAAGTTTCAGGATTATGACAATATATACAGCGAAGTGTACAGGAATTAAAAAATATTACTGTTCTAATTCCTGGACCATCTACCATACCAGCAGTTTCTACCGAATTTATGCTAGCTTCGTTATAATTTCTCATGGAAGGTTCTTTCTATAACCTCTTCTTGTTGATTTTTTGTAAGTCTATTAAATCTAACTGCATAACCAGATACTCTTATTGTTAGAAGTGGATACTTATCTGGATTTTCCATTGCATCTACTAGAGTTTCTTTACTTAAAACATTAACATTTAAGTGGTGAGCACCTTGGCTAAAATATCCTCCTAAAAGAGTTACTAAATTATCAATTTGATTTTCTTTATCTTTACCAAGTGAAGCTGGTGTTATTGTAAATGTATTTGATATACCATCTTTACAACAGTCACTATATTTAATTTTTGCAACTGAGTTAAGTGATGCTATAGCTCCATCTTCATCTCTTTGATGCATTGGATTAGCTCCTGGAGCAAAAGGTACTCCTTTTTTTCTACCATCAGGTGTTGACCCAGTTTTTTTACCATACACTACATTTGATGTAATAGTTAAAACTGAAAGTGTAGGTTCTGCATCTTTATAACATTTATGTGATTTAAGTTCATTACTTATTTTATCTAAAACAGTAAGAGCGATATCATCTACATCATCATTGTCATTTCCGTATTTTGGGAAATCGCCTTCAATATTGAAGTCTACTGCTATACCATCTTCATTTCTAATCGGTTTAACTTTAGCAAATTTAATTGCTGATAACGAGTCTGCTACTACCGATAAACCTGCTACTCCATATGCCATATAATGATGAACTTTTGTATCATGAAGTGCCATTTGAATTGTTTCATAAGCATATTTATCATGCATGTAATGGATTATGTTCATTGCTTTAGCATATGTTGTCCCAAGTCTTTTCATTACTTTATTAAATGCGTCCATTACTTTATCGTAGTCAAGTACTTCATCTGTTATTTTTTCAAATCCATCTAATACTTTAACTCCACTTACTTCATCTATACCACCATTTATAGCGTATAAAAGCGCTTTAGCAAGATTGCATCTAGCTCCGAAGAACTGCATATCTTTACCTACTCTCATGGCACTAACACAGCAAGCTATTGCATAATCATCTCCATAAATAGGTCTCATTATATCATCATTTTCATATTGAATAGAATCTGTTTCAATTGAAATTTTTGCACAGTACTTTTTGAAGTTTTCTGGTAATTTTTCACTCCATAAAATAGTCATATTAGGTTCTGGCGCTGGTTTTAAATTAATTAGTGTATGAAGCATACGATAACTAGTTTTAGTAACCATATTTTTATTATCAGTAGTAATACCACCTAAAACGCAAGTTACCCAAGTTGGATCTCCTGAGAATAATTCATCATATTCTGGAGTTCTAAGATGTCTTACTAAACGCATTTTAATAACAAACTGATCAATTAACTCTTGAGCTTCTTTTTCAGTTATTACTTTATTTTCCAAGTCTCTTTCTATATATATATCTAAGAATGCATCTATTCTACCCATACTCATAGCAGCACCATTATTTTCTTTAACTGATGCTAGATAACCAAAGTATGTCCACTGTACTGCTTCTTTTGCATTTGTAGCAGGACCACTTATATCAAAGCCGTATCTTTCTGCCATTTTTTTTAGTTCTGCTAGAGCAGTATGTTGTCTAAAAATTTCTTCTCTAAGACGAATTAGTGAATCACTCATTTCATCAGCTGTAACAGTTTCCCACTCTTTGCTTTTTTCTTCCATTAGCTTGTCAATACCGTAAAGAGCTACTCTTCTATAGTCACCTATAATTCTTCCTCTTCCGTATGCATCTGGAA
Source organism: uncultured Muribaculaceae bacterium (assembly GCA_964370755.1). Classification (GTDB taxonomy): domain Bacteria; phylum Bacillota_I; class Bacilli_A; order RF39; family UBA660; genus CAKOSP01. The sequence continues at coordinate 19,811 of CAYJKL010000008.1, read as the reverse complement.
GACCAGTAATAAGACCTGATTTTCTTGCTGCTCTAATAGATGAATCATATGCTGCGAAAACTCCATCATTGTGTGTTCTTACATACTTTTCAAGCATTTCTTCCTTCTCATGATTAAACTGATAATTATGAGCTGCTGTTGCAGTTTTAGCCATTCTAAGACCACCAAATGGTTGGTAAATTCTTTCTCCTGGTTTACTAGTTTGAATACCTACAATTACTTCATTTTCTTTATCTAAGTAACCTGCTTCAAAAGCGTCTATTCCGCTTATGTTTTCAGTATCTATTCCTATAATCCCTTTTTTATGTTCTTCTATTAAAAGTGCCTCGTATTTTTCTAATACTTTGTTGGTTTTTTCAGTAGTATTTTCTAGAAAACTGTCATCTTCACTATACTCTTTGTAATTTAACTTTACAAAATCCGCAACGTTAATTTCAGTTTGCCAAATTCCTTCTTTAAAATTTTTCCATGCCACTATTTATCACTCCTTTGCTTTTTAGCATAATAATAATACCATACTTTTGAAATAAAAAAAATAAAAAACGCCTATTTTTTTTCGAAATATTTGTTTTTTATTATTATAAGTATATATAAGAAAATTATTCCAAAAAGAATTCCAAAATATATATCAGAAAAATAATGTACTTTTAAGTAAACTCTACTAAAAGAAATTAGTAGAATTAATATTCCAAGTAATATAGATATTAATATTTTAGATTTTTTCTTAATGTTACTTTTTATTATATAGTAAATTATAAGTCCATAAAATGCTGTACTAATCATTGCATGTCCACTTGGAAATGAATATGATGTTTCAATTATCATCATATCTTCTGGTCTACTTCTTTTAACTATATTTTTAAGTAGATTATTAAGAAGAAATACTAAGATTAAATTTATTATTACTAATTTTTTCTTATATTTAATAAACAATGCTACTGTAAGTATAATTAGTACTAATGCTGATCCAAACTCAGTAATTACTTTCATTATATTTGTTAACGTATCACTATAAGTTATATTTTTAAATATTATATCATCCCAAGCTACTATAGTATCGTAGAATATTAAACTAATTAAAGTAAATATAAGTAAACTAATTCCTATTATTTTATTCATATTAACCTAAAGTTACTGTTAACACATCAGCGGCTTCTAAAACTTTAAATGCTGGTAAACTTTGTGCTACTACATAACCATACCCTTCTATATTTATTTCTATATTAAGAAGTGATGCAAGCGTTCTTATCTCACTAGCACTATATCCTGTTAAATCAGGAATTACGATATTATCTGAATTTGTTTTAAGAAATACTCTATCTCCTTTAAATACAGTTGCATTTTTAAGTGGAAACTGATTAGTTACATAAGCCCCATCTCCAAGAACTACTACATTTAATCCTTCTCCTGTAAGTATAGTTGCTGACTCATTCGTTTTAGAACTTATATAGTTTTCTAAATTTATTTTTTCTGATACTTTATGATTAATCTCTTCATCAGTTATTTTTGCATAACTTGCTATTTCTTCTATTGCAGTTGTTGTATAGTCTGCTAAATTATTTGTTGGACCTGTATACTGTTTTACTGCCATATATAAAATATATTCTGGGTCTTCCTTTGGAAATATATTCATGAAACTACGAATAACGTTTGAGTCACCTTCTAAGTAACCTCCTGATGGAGACGCAATTTGTGCTGTACCCGTTTTACCTATTATTGTTACATTTTCTGGTTGCCATATGTTGCTTGTACCATTATATACTGCATCGTATAGTAAATTTTCCATGTAATCTGTCGTTGTTTTATCAAATATTTTTCCTACTTCAGTACGTTTTCCATCATATGTGATTTCGCCATTTTCATCTACTATTTTATCCACGATGTATGGTTTTAACATTGTTCCATCATTAGTAAATACAGTATATGCTTGAAGCATTTGAATTGGCGTTACACTCATACCTTGACCAAATGATGCATTAGCAAGCTCTGATTGATAGTAAAAGTCCATAGTTCCTTCAATTTCTCCTGATAATTCTATACCAGTAAGCTCTCCGAAACCTAAATCGTGATAATAATCTGTTAGAGTATTTGCACCAAGTTCTAAAGCAAGCATCGTAGTTCCTACGTTAGATGAATATGCAAACCCAGTATCATACGTTATGTCGCCCCATCCATATTTATTGTAGTCACTGATTGTAACATCTGCTACTGCGATACTACCTGATTTAAATGTTTCTTCTCCGTTATAAATACCTTCTTCAATTGCTGATGCAAAGGAAAATGCTTTCATAGTAGAACCTGGCTCGTAACTATAACTTATTAGAGGATTAAGGTAATTTGTAATACTATTAAGGTCGTTAGGATTGTATGATGGACTAGTTGCACTTCCTACTATTGCTCCAGTGTTAGCATCTATTACTGTCATGATAGCCCACTCCGAGGTATATTCTTTTTTAATTTTGTTTACAGCATTTTCTAAAATTAACTGAATGTTACTGTCAATAGTTAAGTATATATCCGAACCACTTACTGCCTCAGTTGTATACTCCGGAACATTTGGTATTTTATAACCATATGCATCTTGCTGATAACTAGTTGTTCCGTCTGTTCCCTTTAATATATCATCGTAGTAACCTTCAATTCCAAGTTCACCTTCAATTTTTCCTTCATCATCCGGTTTAGCGTAACCTATTATGTATGAGGCAAAAGAACCTGATTGGTAATATCTTGTTACTGAGTCATCAAACCCTATTCCGTTAAGTTCTAAAATATCAATTTTGCTTTTTGTAAGCTCTGTAATATTTCTTTTAAGTTCTACTTGGTATTTATCTTTACTAAGAGTTACTACAAGTTCATCATATGGTATTTCAAGTATTGGAGATAGTGCTGCTGCTGTTTCTTCTACATTTACAACATGCCTTATATTATCTTCATCTTCCGTTCTAGATTCATCAAGATATGCAATAACTGTATATGAGTTTACCGTCTGTGCAAGGTGCTCACCATATATATCATATATATTACCTCTTGATGCATAAAGAGTTTTAGATACTGTATTTCTTGAATTAGCAAATGCTTCGATATTCATACCATCTATTTCAGTACTAAGACTAATCATTCCGAGTCTAACTATTGCTACAATTAAAAAAAGAGTAACGAAAGTACAAATAATTTTATAATTTCTAACTGTTACCTTTTTTTTCATCTATTATTCTCCTTCAATGTCCTTTATATTACCATTTATATACGAAAGGCCATATGCTTCTGCTATACTTTGAATATTTTGAAGACTCGCCAGTTCATTTATTTGCATTGCCAAACTTTCATTTATTTTACTTTGATTAGCAATTTTATATTCTAGTTCCTCTACTTTTATATTAGTTTCTGATAAAAGAGCGCCACTAAAGATATTGACAGCCGGTATTAAAACCACTAAAAGAAGTAAGAAAAAATACATGAATTTTTCACCTTTAAGTAATTTTAGTCTTTTTGTTTTATTTTTTTTCAAGTATTTCAGATCCTTTCAATAATTCTTAATTTTGCACTTTTACTTCTAGAGTTTTCCGAAAGTTCTTTTTCGGAAGGTAAGAGAGGATTTTTGTTTATTAACTTTATTAGTGGTTTATATTCATCTGGGATAACTGGTAATCCTCTAACCATATCATCTACATCACTGTATTTTTTAAATATATGCTTTACTATTCTATCTTCTAGAGAATGAAAAGTGATTACACATAATCTTCCTCCAGGTTTAAGCATATTTATCGCATCAGGCAAGACATCTTCGATAACTTTAAGTTCATCGTTAACTTCTATTCTGATTGCTTGAAATATTTTTCTTTCTGGATGATTTTTATAAAAGTAATTAGCTCCTACTGATGCTTTTATTACTTCTACAAGTTCTAAAGTTGTATTTATTTTATCTTTATTTTTAACTATATTTTTTGCTATTACTCTTGAAAGTTTTTCTTCGCCGTATTTAAAAAATATTTCAGCAAGAGCACTTTCATCGTAACTATCTATTATATCTTTAGCACTTTTACCCTTGCTGCTCATTCGCATATCAAGTGGACCGTCGTGCATAAATGAAAAACCACGCTTTTCATTATCTATTTGCGGAGATGAAAAACCTAAATCAAATAATATACCATCTACTTTATCTATGGTTTCTTCTTCTAAACATTTTTTCAAGTTCACAAAGTTTGTTTCAAATAGTTTGAAATTATTTGAAACTTTACTTAACTTTTCAGTACAATAAGTAATACTTTCATTATCTTGATCAAAAGCGTATAAAAAACCATTAGGTATTTGCTCAAGTATTAATTTGCTGTGACCAGCATAACCAAGCGTACCATCAACGTATATACCATTTTCTTTTATGTTTAAATTTTCAATTACTTCTTCTTTAAAAACACTATAATGCATTTTCCACCTCAAATAAATTTTCTGAAATAGTTTCCATTGAATATATATTTTCAGCTTCAAACTTTTCATAATTTTCTAAAGACCATATTTCAAGTCTGTCGTTAACCCCAATTATTACACATGACTTCCGCAAATCAGCATAAGACATTTGGGGTTCTGATATTAAAATTCGACCTGACTTGTCAAAAGTACAGTCATTTGCCGACGCAAAAAACATTCTTGTAAATGTTCTTGTATCTTTTTTAGTAAAAGATAGATTCGAAAGTTTAGATACTAAATTATTCCAATTTTCTTCAGAGTATACATTTAAGCATTGTTCTATTCCACGTGTTATGATTATTTTGTCTCCTAGTATCTCTCTGAATTTGGTTGGAATAACTAATCTGCACTTATCATCGATGTTATGATGAAACTCGCCTATTAACATTTCGTCCCCACTTTCCCCCACAGCATGCCACTGTACACTACAATAATAATACAAAATAAAAAAAAAGTAAAGAAAATCTTGTACTTTTTGATGTTTTTTACATATTTTTACATTTTATAAAACTTATGCTTCTTCTTTATTTACTTTAATTACTTCTTTACCTTTGTAAGTACCACATTTAGTACACGCTCTATGAGGTTTTAAATTTGCACCACATTTTGAACATGTTGTAAGTGTAGGAGCATCTTTTTTATAATGCGTTAATCTTTGTGCTTTTCTAGTTTTACTAACTCTTCTTTGTTGAACTGCCATATCATTCACCACCTTTAAATAGTTCTTGAAGTTTTGCAAGTCTTGGATCTATTTCATCTTCTGACTTCTCATCTTCATTTATTACTTTCCATCCGCTACCCTTTAAACTGCCTAACTCTTTGTTAGTTGCGCGAATGGGTACTTCCAGTACAATATTTTCCCACAAAATCTCATTTATATCAAGTGTATTTTCACAATTTTCGATAATTTTATCAATTTTTATGTCTATTTTGTATAAAAATTCACTTAAATCCACTGCATCTTCTAAAATTAGTTCACCTGAAAGTGTTCCTTCAAGTTTAATTTCATCCGCTAAATTGTAAAATAAATTACCTACAAATTTTATGTTTTTGGCATTTATTATACCAGCTTGTTTAAAATTTTCTTCTGAAAACTCAAATATTTCATCAATATCAATTTTTTTATTAATATTAAGTTCGCTTTTATTAATCTCCATTTGCATCACCTGTTTATATTGTACATAATTTTTATATAAATTTCAAGTACTTTACCAAGTTATCCATCTTTTCCACTTAGCACCAGGTATAACTCCAAAATACTTATCTATAATTTGGTCTAAATACTTTGCCTTTTCATTTATACCGTAACCTGCTTCCATATAATAATATTTATATGGTCTATGCATTAAATCCTCGAAAAGTTCTGCTCTATCTTCGCCTGCGTTTGTTTTAGCATATTTAGATACGAATGCTCTTTCTATAATTGGCACACTTTCATCTATATATAAATACTTTCCATCATTGTATGCGTATGTGAAGCCTGGAGGATTGTAAGTATTCCACTCTGGAAATGGGTCACTACTTCCATTTTGTAAATACATATATCTTTCCATTAAGTGAAATGTTTCATGATAAAATATTCTTTCTTGTTGCCAGTTATCTACATCTAGTAGTATTTGATATACATGTGAGGTTATAACTGCTAGGCCGTCAGAGCCGCCTGGTACTTCTTTAAAAAGTACTACATTAAATCCTCTACTAAGTCTAAGTGTATCCAATATACTCTGAGGCATATTACTTAGTCCAGTTTTAATAGCTTTTAAACTGTAATTAACTTCCTCTGCATCATTTGATGTGGTTTTAACACCAGGATCTCCATTGTAATAAAAATTTGCTTGTTCATTATATAAAATTGAAATTCTATATGTATTTAATATTTCATTTATTAAGTTTTCATTTTCTGTTTCAAGTGGATTTTTAGTTGGAACTGTTGTATCTTCTTCAGAACCTCCATCATTATTACCCGCTCCGTTATTTTCTTCTTCAGGTTTAGTCTCAGTTGTATCTTCACCGTTACCATTATTATCTGTATTATTGTTACTATTGTTAGTGCTATTATCAGTACTATCAGCACCACTATTTGTATCATCATTGTTACTACCGCCGGTGTTGTTATCTTCTTCTTCGTCGGTTTCTTCATCTTCAGTTTCTGTTTGCTCTTCGGTGTCTTTTATTTCTTCTTCTGAATCATTTTCTTTTTCTTCATCTTCGTTTTCTTCTTTATTGCTATTTATTTCTGCATTGTCATCTGCTTTGTTATTGATGTGAGTAATTACCAGTGACTTATCCGTAAATATAAGTGCAACTATAAATAAAACAGTTATTACTGCAATACCAATTAAAAATATTTTCTTTTCTATTTTACCTTTCATACTTCAACTCTTTTCTGAATTATTATATCATATTATGTAGAATTTTGTTGTGTAATTTTTTTCAAAGAAAAAGATAAATCAATATCCTTTTTCTTCGTAATATTTAACTAACTCTTTGAATCTATTAAAATGAACTACTTCTCTTTGTCTTAAAAACAAAAGTGGATTAATTATATCTTCATCAGTAGTAAGGTCTATTAAGTTTTCATAAGTTACTTTTGCTTTTTGCTCTGCTGCCATATCTTCATAAAGGTCTGCTATAGGGTCACCAGTAACTGCAAAATACGCTGCTGTAAATGGTACTCCTGATGTATCAATTGGAAAAATTCCTTTTTTATGTTCTGTAAAATATCCATCTAAACAATTTTCTTTTAATTCTTCTTTTGACGCATTTCTAAGCAGCTGATAAACCATTGTACTGATCATTTCAACATGTCCTAACTCTTCAGTTGCAATGTCATTTAAAAGAGCTTTTCCTCTATCATCTGGCATTGTATATTTTTGTGAGAAATATCTTATAGCTGCTCCAAGTTCTCCGTTTGCTCCGCCTAACTGAGTAATTAAGTACTTTGCCATTCTTAAATCTTTTTTCTTTATATCTACTGGAAACGGCAGTGTTTTTACATATTTATACATAAACTGAGTCCTCCGCTTCCCATGGCCAAGAACCTAACCACTTATTTTTCTCTCCACAGTTTTGTTCTATTTCAATCGGACCATATTTTTCAACATATTCTTTTTCTGTACTTGCTAGTTTAGATAAACATTCTTTTAAACAAAGAAATATTTTTTCATCATTTGGATGTATATCAAGCCATAAATTAAGATCATTTATAGCAAAAGACAATTCCATTATTTTATATAAATGTGCCGTTTTTTCAGAACATGTTTTTGGCATCTTATATTTATAATCCTTATACTTTTCGTATTCTTTTTCAAACATATTACCTCTAATAAATCCTTCAGTAGTAGAAACTAAGTTTGTACTAACAACTTTTGAATCTTCTCCCTCTAAATTTATTACTTGTAAAAATGTTAAATCATTATCAAATAACATATTTTCCTCCTAATGTAGATTATGCCTATATATATTAGTGTGAAGTTAAGTTGCCTATATTTGTATTTATTTAAGTTTTTCTTGGCAAAGTAACACTAAATAAGGTATAATGAAGATGGTGAAGATATATGGCAAAAAAGAAAAAATCAAAAGATACAAATAAAGGATTTGAATATAATGTAGAGCTTACAGGGCTTATTTTAATATTAATAGGGATACTAGGGTTTGGATTCGGCTCAGTTGGTACTATAATTAAGAAATTCGCAATGTTTTTAGCAGGTACTTATTGGTTTATTATATTAATACCAATATTAGTTGTAGGATTATTTATGTTATTTAAAAGAAAAGCTCCTAATTTTTTTAGTACTAAATTAATTGGATTTTATATATTAATAATAGCACTTCTTGCATATAATCATTTAGGTTTTTTAACTATAGAGACTACTCCGCAAAATATTTTGTCCGCTACTTATGAGAATTATATTAATAGAATGAATACTATTACCAGTGTAAATGCACTTACTACTAGTGGGACTTCTACTCTTGTTATAGGAGGAGGTTTTATAGGAGCAGTTTTTGTTTCTCTATTCTACCTTATCGCTGGAGTTACCGGAAGTCAGATAATACTAGTTATTCTTGCAATATTTGGTTTTATACTAGCATTTAATTTAAATATTTCGGCATCATTTAGTAAGATGGGAAATTCTATTAAAAATTTATTTAAAAGTGATAATTCAGAAAAGGATAATAAACCTATTGAACTTGATGATAATGGCGATTTAGAACTAAATAAAAAAGCTAAAGAAATTGAAGTTAAAGAGGAAGAAGAAACTAAAGTTATTATCACAAGTATTGATCAAATTAAAAATATGCCTGTTCAGTCCACTAATGAAGAAACTAGTGAGATAGCAAGTATTGAAAAAGAAGAACCAGTTTTAAGCGGTGGTCAGGTTTATAAACTTCCTAAATTTGATATATTAAACCCTATTAAGGCTGCTCCTAAAAATAATAATACTGCTGAAACTAGAAGTAAAGTTGAAGTTTTAGAAAGAGTTATTAAAGATTTTGGAATTCAAGCTAAGGTTGTGGAAGTTCATATTGGACCTGCTGTTACTCAGTTTGAAATTACTGTGCCTCATGGAACTAAAGTAAATAAAATTAGTAATATACATAAAGAAATAGCCCTTGCTATGGCTGCTAAAGATGTTAGAATCGAAGCACCTATTCCTGGTAAGAGTACAATTGGTGTAGAAATACCTAATGGTTCAATATCAGCAGTAGCATTTAGAGAAGTTTTAGAAGCAACAGCTAAAACTGATCCTGAAAATAAAATATATGTTGCACTTGGTAAAGATTTAATGGGTAGAGCTATTTTAGAAGATATATCTAAAATGCCTCACCTTCTTGTTGCAGGTTCTACTGGTTCTGGTAAATCTGTATGTATAAATTCAATGATTACATCTATACTTATGCGTTATGCACCTACTGATGTTAAACTTGTTCTAGTAGATCCTAAAAAAGTTGAACTTACAAATTATAATGGTGTACCTCACCTATTGTGTCCAGTTGTATCAGATCCTAAAAAGGCTAGTATAACACTTCAAAAGATTGTTACTGAAATGGAAAAAAGATATGAGTTATTTAGCGAAAAACAATTTAAAAATATTTCGGGTTATAACGAGTGGATAAAAAAAGAAAATAAAAAGAATCCTGATTCTCCACTTCCTAAGATGCCATATATCGTTGTTATAATAGACGAACTTGCAGACTTAATGCTTGTTGCTTCTAAAGAAGTTGAAGATTCAATAATGAGAATTACACAAATGGCGAGAGCTGCTGGTATACATTTAATAGTTGCAACTCAAAGACCATCTACTGATGTAATTACAGGTCTAATTAAAAATAATATTCCATCACGTATTGCATTCTCTGTTTCAAGTCAAATAGATTCAAGAACTATACTTGATATGGGCGGCGCTGAGAAACTTTTAGGTAAAGGGGATATGCTATACCTACCTATGGGAGAAAATACTCCGAAACGTGTTCAAGGGTGTTATATATCTGATGAAGAAATTTCTAGACTAATTAATTACTGCACTAAACAAATAACTGCTAAATATGACGATGAGTTTGTTAACGCTAGTGCACCTAATACTTCAAGCGGTGCTGCTAACAGCGAAGGCGGCGATGACCCAATGTATAATGAAGTTGTAGAGTTTGCTGTTGAAACCGGTAAAATTAGTGCATCTTTAATACAAAGAAGATTTAGATTTGGATATAACAGAGCTGCTAGAATGATTGACTTACTTGAGTCACGCGGAATTGTTGGTCCTCAAAACGGTTCTAAGCCACGTGAAGTTTTAGTGAAACTTGAATCAAATGAGTAAAAATAGTATTTTATTTTATAAAAATATGATAAAATTATTATGAAAGGAAGTTTAACATATGAAAAATAATAAATCAAAATATGTACCAACTAAAAACTATATTATTGCTGGTATAATGCTTGCAGGGGTTATATTTTTATTCGTATATGCATTTATGTGGTATGACGTTAAAAATGAAGAGAAACTTATTCAAAGTTATTTAATGGAGACTAATACAGTTAGTTTAAATATTTCTACACTTGAAGAACTTGAAAGTGTTATGAGCGAAAATCCTGGAGAATTTTTTATCTTTACTGGGTATACACTTGATGAAGAAGAAAGAGATTTAGAAGAAGATTTAAAACCATTAATTGATGATTATAATTTAATAGATATGTTCTATTACTTTGATGTAACTGAACTTAAGAAAGATGAAAATTTTATAAAAGATTTAAGTACGCTTCTTGATATTGACATTGATTCACTTCCAACTATTGTATACTTTTCTGAAGGTAGTGCTGTTAATAAAGTTGATAAAGGAGACAATAATCATCTAGAAGCAGATGATTTTGAGAAACTACTTGAAATATATACATTCGAAAAAAGCAATTAGGCTTTTTTTTACTGAAAGGAATTTTTTTTTATGATAAATATTGTACTATTCGAACCAGAGATACCACAAAATACTGGTAACATTATGAGAACTTGTATTGCTACAAATTCCAAACTTCATTTAATTAAACCTCTTGGTTTTAGTTTAGATGAAAAAGCCCTTAGAAGAAGCGGCGTTGATTACATCGATAAGATTGATTTAACAGTTTATGAAAATATCAACGAATTTTTTAGTAAAAATGATGGAGAGTTTTACTTTTTGACTAGATATGGTCATAAACCCCATTCTGATTTTGATTACAGTGATGTAAGCAAGAACCTTTACTTCTTTTTTGGAAAAGAATCTACTGGTATTCCTAAAGAGATTTTAAAACCTCATTTAAAGACGTGTATGAGGATGCCTATGAGTGATAACGTTAGATCCCTTAACCTTTCTAATACAGTTGCTATAATGGTATATGAGGCGCTAAGACAACAAAATTACCCTAACCTATGTTTTGATGAACCTCATAAGACTATGTTTGAAATCGAAAACAGCTAATGCTGTTTTTTTATATAACAAAAAAACACTAATTACTTAGTGCTTATTTTTAAATTGGTGTTCCGTATGCGACTCGAACGCATGACCCTTTGATTAAAAGTCAAATGCTCTACCAACTGAGCTAACGGAACATATTGTGTTGAGTGCCTCTAAAAGATGGCTGCCTCGGATGGATTCGAACCATCGGAATGTCAGAGTCAAAGTCTGATGCCTTACCGCTTGGCTACGAGGCAATAAATCTGGTGGAGAGACATGGATTTGAACCATGGAACCCTAAGGAACAGATTTACAGTCTGCCGCGTTTGGCCACTTCGCTACCTCTCCAACAAAATGGTGCCGACAGAGGGACTCGAACCCCCAACCTACTGATTACAAGTCAGTTGCGCTACCAATTACGCTATGTCGGCAAATTAAAATGGTGGGCGATACAGGACTCGAACCTGTGACCCCCTGCTTGTAAGGCAGGTGCTCTAACCAACTGAGCTAATCGCCCATTTTTTTACAGAGATAATCTCTGGACAATTAAAATTATACTATAATATATATATTAATGCAATAAAAAATTGTCATTTTTTTTAATATTTTGCTATTTTTGTCATTTTTTGTCTAAAATGCCCTATTTTATACAGAAAATGATATGATATTTGCCATGAAAGAAAACATAAAACAATTGGAAGTTATTAACTCAAATGATAATTTACTTGTTATAGCTTCAGCTGGTTGTGGCAAAACTTTTTGTATAACAGAAAAAATTAAACGCTTGCTTAATACTATTTTACCAGAAGAAATTTTGGTTATATCATTTACTAATGAAACTGTTAATGATTTAAAAAATAAACTCGATAAAAACATTAATATTTTAACCTTTCATAAACTAGCTCTTAAAATCCTGGATGACCTAAAAATAAGTTATATATTACTTGATGATTATTATTTAAATTTTATAATAGATGAATTTTTTATATGTATTATAAATAAGGAAGATAAATTTAATATTAAACTTTATTTTGGGAATTTTTTTTATTCTAATATGCTTGATAATACTGCCTTTTTACATTTTAAAAAAGCAGTTTATACATTTATTAAACATATGAAAAGTAAAAACTTAGGTATTCCATTTCTAGAAAGTTTGTATTTAAGTGAAGATAGTGGTTTTTTGTACCGTATTATAGCCCAGATATTTAAGTTGTACGAAGATGAAAAAAAATCTCAACAAATGCTTGATTTAGATGATTTAATTATTGAAGCTAGTAAGCATGCTTTCAATAATAATTTTCCATATAAATATATTTTCGTTGATGAATTTCAAGACTCATCTTTAATTAGATTTGAACTTGTCTATAATATCTTTAAAAGTAGCAATGCAAAAATCAATTTTTTCGGAGATGATTTTCAATCAATTTATGCTTTTTCTGGTTGTAACCTTGATATAATGCTAAACATAAAAGATTATATAAAAGATATAAAAACAATTTCTCTAGATACAAACTATCGATCTGATAATAAGCTTATTAATATTGCTAATTGTTTCATTATGAAAAATGATAAACAAATACCTAAATTTGTAAGAAGTGATATTTGTATCAATGATTCTTTTAATTTAATATATACTACTAATACCTTAAGAATGTTTAATAAACTTGCAAAAGATATTCCTAAAGATGAAATAATGGTTCTAGGTAGATACAAAAGTGATTTAATACCTTTTAGTGATTACAAGTGTCTTACTATTCATGAATCTAAGGGACTTGAAGCAAATTATGTTTTCATAGTTAATTTTAGTAATGATATATATGGATTTCCATCTAAAGTTTTTGATTTTGATATTTTAGATATTTTTAAACCAAATGAAACTATCAAGTACGCTGAAGAACGAAGACTCTGTTATGTTGCTATTACTAGAGCTAAGAAAAAGGTATTTATATTAATACCTTTTGAAAGTAAGTCTGTTTTTACTGAGGAACTACTGTCTATTTCTAGTAGCATTGATACATGAATCAATATCTTCGTGCATTGTTTTGCTTATTTCAAAGTAATCTTCATCGGGGTCGCTATAAAGAATTGCTCCACAACCAGAAACATCGATATCGATTAATGCAGTATTTATTCTTTCTCTCTTAATTTGAATTACGTACTCCAAGAATGCTAAATAATAATACATTATTTTAATATCCTCTTCTGACTTTTTATTAATAATTTTATACAAAGATATAACTTTACTTAAGTATTTTATTTCATCAATATATGTTGTATACAAATTTTTCAATTCTTTAATACATAGATATATTTGCTTCCTATACATTTCAAGTGGGTGCAAAAATCCCCTTATATTATATAGAATTTCTGTTAATAAGTCTTTTTTATCTTTATTTATTTCTTTTCTTAACTCGTTAATTTTTAACTTTAAATCTTCATATAAATAACCAGATTCAAGTAACTTATCAAACCCCATTTCTTTATGTTCTTCATCTAAAAAAATATATAAATCTATAATTTGCTTATTTCCATCTATAGATATCATTTCAAAAACTAACTCGTAATAATAATCAACATCATTTTTTATTTCATCATCATTAATCTTATCTTCCATATTTTCACCTCTTATAATAAAAATAACACTTTTTTTTCTTTATTACAAGAAAAAAATCACTTAATTGTGATTTTATCCATTATTTTTTTTATTTCTTGAATCGTATTTTTTTCTTTCATCAGTATTCAATATACTTTTTCTAAGTCTTAGGTTATTAGGTGTAACTTCTAAAAGTTCATCTGTATTAATAAATTCAAGTGCATATTCTAATGTAATAGGTCTAGGTCTTTTTAAAACTACTGTTTTATCTGCGCTAGCTGCTCTTGTATTTGTAAGTTGTTTAGCTTTAACAATATTTACTGCTAAATCACCATCTTTATTACATTCTCCTATTATCATACCTTCATATACTTCTGTTCCTGGTTCTATAAATAAAACTCCACGGTCTTCAAGTGCATTTGCTGCATACGCAGTTGCTTTACCATTTTCCATAGAAACTAGTACTCCAAGTTTACGCTCTGCATTTACTCCTGATGATACTGGCATATAATCTTTAAATATATGATTTAGTATACCGTAACCCTTTGTAAGAGTCATAAATTCTGTATTAAATCCAATTAATCCTCTTGATGGAATTACATAAGTAATTCTGTTTAACTCACCCATTTTTGATATACCAATAAGGTCCCCACCACGAGATCCCATACTTTCAATAACTGATCCCATTGAATCATCACTTACTTCGATTTGTACATCTTCATATGGTTCACATTTAACACCATTAATTTCTTTAATGATAACTTCTGGTTTTGATACTTGAAGTTCATGACCTTCTCTTCTCATATTTTCAATAAGAATTGATAAATGAAGTTCTCCTCTTCCAGATACTCCCCATGAATCATTACTTATTTTTTCTACTTTAAGTGATACATCTCTTTGAATTTCTTTAAATAATCTTTCTTCAATTTTAGAAGAAGTAACTATTTTTCCATCTTTACCTACAAATGGTGAATTGTTAGTCATAAAAGTCATTTTAAGTGTTGGTTCATCTATTCTTAATATAGGAAGTGGGTTTTCTTTACCTGGTTTACAAACAGTTTCTCCAACCGAAATATCCATAAGACCTGCAACACCTATAATATCTCCAGCTGTCGCTTCTTCGATTTCAATTCTTTTAAGTCCTAAAAAACCAAATAGTTTTTGAACTCTAAATTCTTTTTTAGTTCCATCAAGTCTAACACAAGTTACATTTTCATTAACTTTGATTTTACCTGATTTAAGTCTACCAATACCAATACGACCAACAAAGTCATTATAATCTAGAAGTGCAGGTTGGAACTGTAAATCAGCTTCAATATTAACATCCGGTTCAGGTATTTCACTAATTATTAAATCATAAATTGGGCTAAAATCTTCTTGTTGTGTAGTTACATCTCTATCTAAACTACATGTTCCATTTATTGCTGATGTATAAGCTACTTTAAAGTCAAGTTGTTCATCACTAGCATCAAGTTCCATAAATAGTTCTAAAACTTCATCTTCTACATGCTTAAGTCTTGCTGTTGGTTTATCTACTTTATTAATTAAAACAATTGGTGTTACATTAGCTTCTAATGCTTTTTTAAGAACAAATCTTGTTTGAGGCATCGGTCCTTCATAAGCATCTACTACTAATAGAACTCCGTCTACCATATTCATGATACGCTCAACTTCACCACCAAAATCAGCATGTCCTGGTGTATCTAGAATATTTATTCTTGTTCCATTATAATTAATAGCAGTTGTTTTAGCTAAAATTGTAATTCCTCTTTCACGTTCTAAATCGTTTGAATCCATTGCTCTTTCATTTACTTGTTCATTATCTCTAAATGTTTGACTTTTCTTCAAAAGTTCATCTACTAGAGTTGTTTTTCCATGGTCTACATGGGCAATTATTGCAATATTTCTTATATTCATATCTTTTCCCTCTTTTTCACACATGTAAGATTATAGCACAAAAAAAGAAATATACAAAACTTTTTTTGAATATTTCTAGTTAAATTCGACAATTTTGTTAGTTTATAAGCATTCTTTCCTTTTTTACTTCGAAATTACTGTAAAAACATGTAAATTCATTTATATCAAATATACTACTTGATATTTTTGTTTCTTCTGTGTAAATCCCTCGTTTAACTATATCTATATAACGTTGATATACAAAGTCTTCAATTATATTATTAAGAGTTATATTTTTTTTATCAGTAAAAGAATTATTAACCACGCCAATAAATCTATTATATTTATTCATATAAATATTACTTACTAATCTTAAAACACCTTTTTTACTTATTTTAAAACTTTCAAAAGAGTGATTTTCATTTTCATTTTTATAAATATCTATCATACTTTCTTCACTGTTAATACTACTTAGCGAAATCACTTGTTCAGGATTAAAGAAAAATTCTACGTTTGGAACTGGAATACTATTTATTAGTGATAACTTTTCTAAAGTAAACATGTCATTTGGGATATCCATTATTAACTTTTTCACTTCTTTAGTTATAATTGTATCAAAAATTATGTCGTAACCAGATTTTTCATTTATCTTTATTTTTCCTTCTTCACTTAGACTTATATAACTACTTATAAAATCAATATTTTCTTCTTCAATACTTATATTTTGTCTATTTAATATTTTTTTTACTACTACTATATCATAGTAATCTACTTCTGAAAATTTTATTAGTAACGCTGCTATAACACTGTTGTATTTAAGAACCATTTGCCCCACTTTCCCATCTTGTTGTAACTCCACATGGTAATATTAAATTATTTTTAGAAATATTTAACCCTATTTCATTTGTGATAAAAGTCCCTTCTTTTTTTATATTTAATTTCATAATGTTTTCTACAATTGTTCCTGAGTATCCTGCACTATATGAATTAACTAACATGAATAAAGCATCTTCACTTAAAAGCTTTGAGCATAGCTCAATAAGCTCGTTAATGTTAGCTTCAAATGTCCAAACTTCTCCATTTGCACCTTTTCCATAACTCGGCGGATCCATTATAATTCCATCGTATTTATTTTCTCTTCTTATTTCTCTTTTTACAAATTTTATAACATCATCTGTTAAATATCTAATATTTCTATCTTGTAAATTATTAAGTGCTACATTTTCTTTACACCATTCATTCATTCCTTTAGACGAGTCAACGTGCACTACATCTGCTCCGGCATAAAGCGCAGCAAGACTTGCAGCTCCAGTATATCCAAATAAATTTAATACTTTTACTTTTCTTCCAGCGTTTCCTACTTTGTCCATAATATAATCCCAGTTAACTGCTTGCTCAGGGAATAAACCTGTATGTTTAAAACCCATTTGCTTAAGATTAAATTTTAAACATTTGTAATTTATAATCCATCTTTCTGGCATAGATTTTTTGTTTTCCCAAGAACCTCCGCCTTTATTACTTCTATGGTAAACTGCATTAATACTATCTTTATATATCTGACCTAAATACCCTTTATCCCATATTACTTCAGGAGATGGTCTTAAAAGCGTAACGTGTCCCCATCTTTCTATTTTTTCTCCATTTGATGCATCTATTATTTCATAATCTTTCCAGTCATTTGCTACTAACATTATATTCTCCTGCCTTTCCTTTTTATTATACTATAACAATTAAAAAAAACCAAATGTTTGGTTTCTAAAATTTCACTAAATGGCGTCCTCAGAAAGATTCGAACTTTCGACCTACCCCTTAGGAGGGGGTTGCGCTATCCAGCTGTGCCATGAGGACAATTTTATCTATGATATATAGGCAGTGTTAAAACATTTAGTATAAAAAATGTATATACTCCAGCCTTTAGCGGAGCTTTATATCTAGTGCATTCATATAGCGCAACTAGTTTATCACTTGCAGTTACTATCCACGATTCTTTGTATTTAGGCATTACTTTACACATAGGAAACATGTGCGCTTCTATTGCATTTTTAACTCTTTCATTTATTTCGAAGTTTTCACTTGCATTTTTACTTGCAATCATTGGATGTGCTACAAAATTTATTAGATCACCCATATCATCATCAGTAAATAAATCATGTAAAAGAGCTGCTCTTGTTACATCTTCTAGATTTTTAAATTTTAATTTTTTTGCAATTGTATAGGCCATTTTTGCTACATTAAGTGAATGGTCCATTCTAGAAATTCCATGATGATTTTCATACTTAAGTGCCATAAATTTTTTATTTCTTATTATATCTGCAATTATATTATTAAACATTATTTCTTTTTCCATTTTTACTCTTTTCCTTAGTCGCTATTAAATTATATCACTTTTCTTTTAGTTTTTCACTATTTTCATTAATAAATTTTAATATTTTTTTCTGATTTTGGTGAATTTCTTCAACGTGGTCATATAAAGCTTCTAAGATTAGTTCACTTTTAAGGTCTGTTTTATAGTCGTTATGATTACGATTTCTTTCTCTTTCGGCTTCTCTATTTTGACTCATCATTATTACAGGAGCTTGAAGCGCTGCTACACATGATAAAAATAAATTTAGCAAAATAAATGGAAATGTATCAAGCTCTATAACATAAATATTTAAAAGAACCCAACCTGTTATAAATAAAGTAAAAAGTACAATAAATGTCCAACTTCCCGCAAATTTAGTTATAAAGTCTGACATCCTATTTCCAAATGTTCTATTTTTTAGAGACTCTTTATCTACATCAATTGCTACACTTTCATCTAAAATCATTTCAATAAGTTCGTTTTCCTCGATAGTTTCTAAATCTTTGTTTATTAAAATTTTAGCTATTTCTCTTTTAGTTTTTTTAGCGCTCATATTATTAACTCCATTTCTACATTTATAGTATATCAAACTTATATTACTTTGAGAAATTAATTTGCCTTACTTTACACTTAATTTCCACTTTGAAAGAATTTTTTTTCATATATTTCATAAGTATAACCTTCTAAATAATTATTAACTATTTTTTCTACTGTATCATTTAAATCACTGAAATATAATTTTATGACACTTTTATTATCTTTACTTTCTTCGATAATTTTAGCACATTCAACTCCTGGGTTTATCATTTTGACTTTATTTTCAAAATAATAATTTAAGTTTTTCTCTAATACCGGATAATGTGTGCACCCTAGTACTAATGTGTCTATTTTTCCTTTAAAAGATTTTAAATAATGATCGATTACTTTATCTAGTACAATTTCATCACTAAACATTTCTTCAATAAGTGGAACAAATAATGGACAATATCTTGCCTGCACTGGCAAATCAATTAATTTTTCCCAAGACTTGCTTTCAACAGTTCCTTTTGTTCCTATAACTCCAATATTTTTATGTACATCTTTATTATTATTTAAATATTTTGTAGTTGGCTCAATAACGCCTATAACTGGTACTTTTATGTTCTCTTTTAAATAATCAAGTGCAACGGACGTAGCGGTACCGCATGCAATAATAATCATATCAACATTTTCATTAGCTAAAAACTGTGAAATTTCTAATGAATATTTTTTTATCATGTCACACGATTTATTTCCATATGGTACTCTAAGCGTATCACCAAAATATATGTAATCATGATAATTATTTCTATTTATAAATTCTTTAAGTACTGTTAATCCACCGACACCAGAATCAAATAGTCCTATTTTTAGTTTTTTCATTTTTCTCCTTATATCATAAAAAAAGCCCTTGTAAGGCTTAATTATTATAATGGTCGAGAAGACAGGATTCGAACCTGCGACCCCTTGGTCCCAAACCAAGTGCACTACCAAGCTGTGCTACTTCTCGAAATAATATGGTGCACCCAAAGGGAGTCGAACCCCTAACCTTTAGATCCGTAGTCTAACGCT
>CAYJKL010000007.1:13210-48446 GCA_964370755.1 uncultured Muribaculaceae bacterium | reverse complement strand
CTAAATATGATATATATTATGATATTAAGGTAAATAAATATTTAGATGGAACAACTACACCAACTGCTAAAGTAATTGCTAAAATATTTAATCCAAGTGGAAATGAAATTACAAGTTTAACAGGTCTTACTAGAGTAACAGTAGGTTCTATTACTGGTTTTGATTTAACAGATTATACTGGAAGTATATTACTTTCAGAAAACCATTCTATAGCAACAAGTTCTAGTATTACACAAAATTGGCAAGTTAAAGTTTATTTATATGATACAGCAGGTTTATCTAATATAAGTAATACAATATTTGATAGTGAACTTAATTTATCAGATCCTTGCTGGATTCCAAAAACTTCAGCAGATTTAATTCTTTGTGATAACGGTGGAAAATCTTATATAGAAGCAAAAGCAGAACCAGATTTTACGCAAGTGGCTAATACAAATGAAGGAATGTTTGCAGCGCCGGATACGTATGGAACAGCATACTACTATAGAGGAGCAGTAGATAATAATTGGTTATACTATAATGGAATATACTGGAGAATAGTAAGTGTAGCTGGAAATGGCTCATTAAAACTACTTTATAGTGGAACTACAGCTCCAACAGAATCACAGGCAATAGTAATGACTGGAAGTGGTACACAGATAGGTACGAGTAAATTTAATTCAATTTCTAATGATAATGCATATGTAGGATATATGTATACGGTTGGAGAAAAGCAAGGACTTGAGACTAAGAGTACAATAGCAGCTACTCTAGATAATTGGTATACAATAAATATGAATGGGGTAAATTCGCAAATAGCAGATAATATATTTTGTTATGATAGAAACTTGACAACTAGTGGGTATCAAACCTATAGTTTTGGATGGGATGGAAGTACTTATACAGGAACAGGAGAAGGAACAAGTTTTACATTATATGGAACAGCAGCAAGAATAACGGCATCAAGTGTTAGTTTAACAGCTGGCGGAACAGGACCTGAGCTTGTGTGTCCTAGTAAAGTAGATGCGTATACAGTAGATGATTCTATAAATGGAAATGGAGAATTATCAGAAAAGGTAGGGTTACTCACTGCCGACGAGGCAGTAATGGCAGGCCTTGCACCTATTGCAAGTAACAGTGCTAACTATTTATATACAAATAGTGGCTACTGGTTTGGCTCTCCTTTTGGTTTCTATGCTGCTGGATACGCTGCTGAATGGTTTTTGCAATCTTCTGGTGTTATGACCTATATTTCTGTCGGTAATCCTTATGGTGTACGCCCTGTAGTATATCTCTCGTCTAATATCGAACTTAGCGGAACAGGTGAGTGGAATGACGTTTACAAAATAAAATAAATTCAAATATTTCTGATTTTGCCTAAAACACTAGGAAAAATGGCATAAAATTTCACTCAATAGATTAAAATAAAATATAAAATCATTTAAAATGTGATTTGAATATACTAAAAATGAAGAATAATTAATTCTTCTTTTTTTTAATGAAAGTTGCATTTGTGTAATAAATATGATACAATATATATTATTTATGGGGGAATTATGGAAGAAATAAACGAAATTTTAGAAAACATTATTTGTATGTATGATGTTATAGTAAATGAATCTATAAGTGATGAGGCTAAATGTGATTTGATTGTTTATTTAAATAGTGTATATTATGAAGATTTAAGAAAAATAAAAGCAAAAAAACATTTAATAGAGAATAAATCTTTATTTATAAAATATGAGCATATTGAAAGTATAATTTCCAAAGAAAATGATTATGAATATACAAAAGATGAACAAGATATTATTAAAGAAGATCAAAAAAATGTTCTTTTAAAATTGTTAGTTAATACATTTAAGGCTAAAGGAGACTTTGAAAAAAGTGCTGCTAGAACTGCTCTTCTTGAAAAAAGAAATAAATATCTAAAAGTTTATAGACAATTATATGCAAGTGGTAAATATAAAAAATATGTATTTGATGAACATTCTTTAAAAGAAAGCGATGTAAAATTTAATGAAACAGTTAAGAAAATAGCTAAACTAATTATAAAAACGCCAAGGGAAAGTAAAGAGGATTGCGAAAATTTGTTATATCAAATAAACAAGTTATATGGATTTCACCTAAGTAAGATATCTAGAATTGATGATAATTTGATATATTTTGTACATGATGCTGGATTAATGAAAAGTTATTTAATTATTAGTAAATTTGTAAGTAAGTTTGAAAAGTTAGGTATCGAGCAGGCAAATATTCATCCACTTAAAATGGTAGAAGATTTATATCCAGTGTATAAACCACTTATTTTAGATTATTTAAATTCTTATGATAAAAGTTTATCTTTTGTAGCAAACTCTCATAGCCATAGTTTATCAGAGTTAAGAAAAGTAGTTTATTACCTTAGAGAATTTGATGAGGAGTTATATATTAAGTATGTTGAAAAATCAAAACATCCTTTAAAAAGATTAGTTGCACAACTAAAAGTACTTGAAGAAAATTTAAGTTTAAAGAAATACTCACCAATAGAATTTTATAATAGTTTACCAAACAGTATTAGGTTATCATTTCCAGGTAATTTATTTGCTATAATAAATTCGTTAAATAAACATAAATTTGAAAATATAAGTAACTATATGATTGCTAATTTTAATTATTCCTATACATATGATGAATCAAATATTCATTATTTATATTATCTTACGTATACAGTAGAGGAAAAAGAAGCAACTCACGAAGATAAAGTAGCCGCTAAAGAACTTCTTGATACTTTCGAAATTCCTCTAGCAGATGTATTTTATTTGGACGCACTAAGATATGTAATGACAAGAAAAATAGGAATAAAAGAAAGAGGTAAAAATGAAATATAGTAAACTAGATGATAGTTTCTTAAAAAATACAAAGAATTTATATTTGCTTTTAAAATTTACAAATGAAGAAAATATAGATGAAGAAACAAGAAGTAATAAAATAAAATACATAAATGTAGCTTTTTCATATCTAATTGAAAACATTAAGCGTCATTATAGAAATAATAATTTTGCAGAATACAAGCAGTTATTTTCGGATGTTTTAAAAATGTTAGATAACTATAATAAAGAAGAAAATAAAGATTCGGTTAAACTTGGTTCAAGACAAGAAAATGAAGATCTGATTAAAAAACACATTTTAAATTATCTTCGTGAAAAAAATCCTGAAGTAAAAGAAAAAAGACTTAAGTTAATTACTAAATTAAAATATTTAATTTTAGCTAATTTTGCACATGATTATAAGAACTTGAAACAGAAAGGTATAATTTATCATAATGTTCCAGGAGTCTGTGCAGAGTATGGTAAATCGACAATGGAATATAGTAAAGTAACATACGACATTATAAGAAAAAATAAAGATAAAACACTTGAAGAAACAGTGTATTTAATTAATAAAGAAACTAAGTATGTATTTAAAAATAATTACTTCTTTATGGAGAATATTGTTATGCTTGCAGATACGGAGTATATGAAATATTATTTTGTTATAAACCAGTTTGCGAAAAAATGTGAGTCCGAAAAAATAGAGTTTTCAAATGGTAGTACATTAAATGATGTTCTAAAATATAGTCCACAGTATTTAGATGCCTTAAGAAAGTATGTAAATGATGAAAATATGACAATTAGTGATATGGAAAATGAGAATATATCATTACAAAATTTAAGTAGAGTTATATATTTTTTAAGAGATATAGACCCAGCTTTATATGAAGCATATAAAGCAAAAGATGTTAAAAAATCTGTTAAGTTTGATAAAAATTTCAGTGTACTTAAAGAAATATGTGAAAATAAAGAATTTACAGTTATAGATTTTTATAATAATTTACCAGGAATATTTAAAGAAACATTTCCAGATGGAATATACTTTTATTTACAAAAAATACATTCTCCTCATTTAAAAACATTAACAAGTTATGTGTATAATAATTTCATTTTTAATAGTGTATTAATGATAAAATTTGATGAATTTTTAGACAGTGATGAACAAATATTTGGTTTAAACGTTACTAGAGAAGATAAACTTATAGTTAAAGATTATTTAGAAGCTTTTAAATTACCATTTGTTGATTCAATATATTTTGAAGTTTTTAAAAAATATTTATTTAATAATAAAGAATTCTTAGAAGAATTTAATAAAAAACTTGCTGATGAGCAAAACAAAACTGTATAATTTTTATTATATAGTTTTATTTTGCAATAATTTACTTCAAAAAAAATAATTACCGTGATATACTTAAAGTAGGAGGTAATATGATGTCAAAATATGTTTATGCTTTTAAAGAAGGAAACAAGGATATGAAAAATATTCTTGGTGGTAAAGGAGCTAATCTAGCAGAAATGTCTAGTATAGGTTTGCCAGTACCACAAGGTTTTACTGTTACAACAGAAGCTTGTAATAAGTATTACAAAGATAAGAAAAAATTATCTAGTGAGGTAGAGTCACAGATATTTGAAAAATTATCTGAACTTGAAGAAATTTCAGGTAAAAAATTTGGGGATAAAAATAGTCCACTTTTAGTATCAGTTAGAAGTGGTGCTAGAGCTAGTATGCCAGGAATGATGGATACTGTTCTAAATCTAGGTTTAAATGATGAAGTTGCAGAAGGTTTTTGTGCTTTATCAGAAAATGAAAGATTTGTTTATGATTCTTACAGAAGATTTATTCAAATGTTCGCAGATGTAGTAATGGGATTTCCAAAATCTTCATTTGAAAGGTTATTTGATAAAATTAAAGAAAAGAAAAATATAACAAACGATACTGATTTATCATCAGAAGATTTAAAAGAAGTTGTAGAAATCTACAAAAAAGAATATAAAAAACATGCAGGAGAGGATTTTCCAAGTGACCCTAAAGAGCAGCTTATTGCAGCTATAACAGCGGTGTTCAAATCATGGAACAATGATAGGGCAATCACTTATAGAAAACTAAATGATATACCATCAGAGTGGGGAACTGCTGTAAATATTCAAGAAATGGTATATGGTAATATGGGTGACTCTTGTGGAACTGGTGTTGCATTTACTAGAAACCCAGCTACTGGAGAAAAGAAACTATATGGAGAGTATTTGATAAATGCTCAAGGTGAAGATGTTGTGGCGGGTATTAGAACTCCACTTGATATATCAAATTTAAAAGAAACTATGCCAGCATGCTATGATGAGTTTGTTAAAATATGTGGAATACTCGAAAATCATTATAAAGATATGCAAGATATGGAGTTTACAATAGAAAATGGTAAACTATTCATGCTACAAACAAGAAACGGAAAAAGAACAGCAGAAGCTGCACTTAGAATAGCAGTTGAGCTTGTAGAAGAAAAAATGATTGATGAAAAAGAAGCAATCATGAAAGTAGAACCAAGACTTTTAGATCAATTACTTCATCCTAATTTTGATGAAGAATCACTTAAAAAAGGAGAAGTAATTACAACAGGGCTTGCAGCATCACCTGGTGCAGCTACTGGAAAAATTTACTTTACTGCTGAAGATGTTAAAAAAGCGTCAGAAGCAGGAGTTAAAAATATAATTTTAGCTAGACTTGAAACTTCACCAGAAGATATCGAAGGAATGGTTATTGCAAAAGGTATCTTAACTGGTAGAGGCGGAATGACTAGTCACGCTGCTGTAGTTGCTAGAGGAATGGGTACGTGCTGTGTATCAGGATGCTCAGAGCTTACTATTAGCGAAGAAGATAAAACTGTTAAAACAAAAGATGGAAAAGTATTTAAAGAAGGGGACTTCTTATCACTAGATGGATCTACTGGTAAGGTATATAACGGAGAAATTAAAACAGTTGAACCTACTATATCTGGAAACTTTGAAAAGTTTATGAAATGGGTAGATGATGTAAGAGTTTTAAAAGTAAGAGCAAACGCAGATAATGAAACAGATGCAAAAACTGCTAGAAAATTTGGTGCAGAAGGTATCGGATTATGTAGAACTGAGCATATGTTCTTTGATGAAGCAAGAATCTTTGAATTTAGAAAAATGATTACTGCAGAAACTAAAGAAAAAAGAGAAGAAGCGCTTACTAAAATTTTACCGTTCCAACAAGATGATTTTGAAAAATTATTTAAAATAATGGATGGATATAATGTAACAATTAGATATTTAGATCCACCACTTCATGAGTTTTTACCTCATAATGATGAAGATATTAAAGAGCTTGCTGAGGCACTTGATATGACTTTTGAAGATTTAAAAAATAGAGTAGAATCTTTAAAAGAATTTAATCCAATGATGGGTCACCGTGGTTGTAGACTTGGTGTTACATATCCAGAAATTGTTGTGATGCAAACTAAAGCAGTTATAAATGCAGCAATAAATGTGTCAAAAACTGGTAAAAAAGTAGTTCCTGAAATAATGGTACCACTTATCGGTGATTTAAAAGAGTTTATGTTTATTAAAGAAATAATTATTAATACAATTAATGAAATATTTGAAAAAACAAAAACAAAAGTAGACTACTTAATCGGTACAATGATTGAAATACCAAGAGCGGCTCTACTTGCAGATGAAGTTGCAAAAGAAGCAGAGTTCTTCTCATTTGGAACAAATGATTTAACTCAAATGACTTATGGTTTTTCAAGAGATGATGCTGGTAAATTCTTAGAAGATTACTACGAAAAACAAATTTTTGAAGCAGACCCTTTTGCTAAAATAGACCAAAAAGGTGTAGGTTTATTAATGGAAATGGCTATTGAAAAAGGAAAACAAACTAGAAAAGATATTAAACTAGGTATATGCGGAGAACACGGCGGGGAACCATCAAGTGTTGAGTATTGCCACAATATTGGACTTAGCTATGTTTCTTGCTCACCATTTAGAGTTCCAATAGCAAGATTATCTGCAGCACAAGCAGTACTAAATAATAAATAAAAAATAAAATCTCATAAAATAAAATATAACTAAACTATATATTTGAAAAAGATATATAGTTTTTTATTTAATTGAATATAGATTTATAACTTAAAGGTTAATAAGTTATAAAACAAAACAATCAAACCTTTAAATTATGATTACTATTAATTTTTTTCATATTATCTTGAAAATGAGTTAAATTAGTGATATAGTATAAAAAATTAAAGACTGCTACAGACAAAATAAAAACCAAATTGTGTTAATTGTTCGTGGTAACATAATAATGAGGTGATAATTTATGAAAAAAGATTCAGTAGATTTGATATTTGATAATATTTTTGATGAAAAAATCGGGAAAAATAAAATGTTGTTCGAAAATTACCAAAGTATATATAATCTGCCAATTTCGATAAATAAGTGTGAAGTATCCAAAAAGTTATTTGACTATTGCGCAAGAAAGAAATATTTTGTTCTTTTATTATTATATGATAATGATGGAAAAGTATTTTTTTCTAGGGTAATGTCTGATATTTTAGAGTGGGGACTACCAGGTGGTAGCATAAAAGACGATGAAACTATCAAGTCAGCCCTAAATAGATTAACAAAAAATATCAATGAAAATTTATTAATTGATTGCGTTGAGCCAGAGTTGATAATAAAAAATACATATAATTATGGCGCTGATATTATTGAACATATTGGATTAGGATTTATAGCAAAAATAAGATCTTTAAACAATGTAGATATAAAAAAAATTCCTGGAGACTTTATACAAGTGAATGAAAATGAAATGAAATATGTTAATAGAAATGCTAGCAAGGAATTAGTTAGAATATTCTTGAAAAGATATAAAGAATTAACAGTAAAATTAAAAGATAACTTTCAAGATGAAGAAGTAATCACTAATGAAAAATATAAAAAAGATATGTGTTCCACGATAAAATAATAAAAAGATTTATTCTTACAAATAAAGTTAAAAAGAAAGCAGAATTAAAGAAACTTCTAATCAGCATGCTTGAAAACAATAAGTCGTTAATAGATGTTTCTTGTGGAGATGATACATTTTTATTTAAAATAGCCAAAGATTTAAAGTTTGATTTAATAGTTGGTAACGACATAAGTTGGAGTCAAATTAATGATAATAATATCGATTTAAATGAAGTGATTTTTACTAATCACAACGCAGCATCACTGCCATTTCCTAAATCTTCATTCGACATATCATTTTGCAGTAATACATTGCACCATATGAAAAATAAAGAAACGATGCTTAATCTACTGCTTAGTTCATTTAACGTTTCAAAAAAACTAATAATCATTGAAATTGAAAATCCTAAAATCACAGGAGGGTTTTCAAAAATTTTAAATAAATACTGGTACATGAAATTTTTAAAAGATGTAGGCGGAGCATATTTAGATGAAAGTCAATTTAGGACGTTAATTAACAAAACTTTTAATAAAAAGGCTGAGATAAAATATCATAGGTTTAGAAATATAACAGGTAATTACATGATCGCGGAAATATATAAGAAGGAGAAAAAATGAATACAAAATTAGAAATGGAAAAAAAATATTATTTTGATGATATAGACAAAATTATAAAAATACTAAATAAAAATAAATATGAATTTAAAAATGAAATACAAGAAGTAGATGAGTATTTTACGGATATATTGGGAACATTTATTGCTGACAGAACTTGTCTAAGAATTAGAAAAACAAATAATCAAGAAATGGAAGTTACATTTAAAGGAAAGTCTGAAGAATTATGTAATTTATATGCAAAGAATGAAAGTAATATGACTTTGCCTATTTCTAAATATAATGAGATGGTAGAACTGTTTTTATCGTTAGGATACCATAGTTATTCAATAGTAAATAAGAAAAGAAAAACATATACGAAAAAATTAAATAACATTGAATTTAATGTTTTAATTGACTTTGTTGAGGATGTAGGTAACTTTGTTGAATTAGAATTGTTAACTAATAGTGTTGAAGACATAGAAATTATTAAAAATTTATATAACGATTTTATTAGTGATTTTAAGGAATTAGAATTATGTGAAGCAATATTACCATATAGAGATTTTGTTGCTGGAAAAATAAAAGACAAGATACTATCGAATAACAGTGTAAATACATTACTTTTTGATTTAGATGGAACTCTAATTAATTCTGAAAAAATTTTCTACGATTGTTTTAAAACAATACTTAAAGACAAATACAGCATAAGTATAAGCGAGATAGATTATCATAATCATGAATTAAATGAAAATAACACTTTGATTTCAAAATTAATAAGCGATAATAAAATTAAAGTAGTAGATGAAAAAGTAGTTATGGATAGTATATACAAACTATATAATAAAAAAATCGATGTAATATTTAAGGATTATTATACAATTACTATTTTCAATTTATTGAAGGAGTTGAAGCTAAATAACTATACTTTAGGTTTAGTTACTTCTTCTAAAAAACTATTTGTAGATAAAATATTAACTAAATTAAATTGTAATAATTTATTTGATACGATAATATGTAGAGATGATATAGAAAATAACAAACCTTCACCAGAAGGTTATAATTTAGCACTTAATAAGTTAAGTGTAGATGCAAAAAAATGTGTAGCATTTGAAGATTCAAAAAGAGGTATAGATTCAGCTAAAACTGCTGGATTAGATGTAATTGAAATTAATGAGCACAAGTTAATAAATAATAAAAATACTAATAATACAGATTCAATTAAAAGAATTCTACTAATCTTGTTATACCATAAAGAAATAAAGGCGACTGCAAAAAAAATATAAAAGTATGAAAAAATTACCAAAGAAAATAATGATTATAAAAAAATTCGTAAATACAATAAAGAAACAACTAAACTATATATTCGAAAATAATATATAGTTTTTTATTTAATTAAATATAGATTTATAACTTAAAGTTTGATATAATATTTTTGAGATGAGGTGCACTATGACTAGAAGTGAATTAAGAGAAAAATCAATGATTATTTTATATCAAGTTAATATGTTTAAAGATAAAGGAATTGAATTTGAACTAGCAGATGTTATAAAAGAAAATATTGGTATTGAAAATGAATTTGTAAAAGAAATAGTAAATGGTGTTTTAGAAAAAACAAGCGAACTTGACTTAGTTGCTAATAAATATATGAGTGACTGGACAGTTGATCGTATTGATAAAACTGGAGCAGAAATAATACGTATTGCAATTTATGAACTTAAATATACAGATACTCCTGAAATTGTTGTTATTAATGAGGCTATAGAACTTGCTAAAAAGTATAGCGACGAAGCTGTTAGAAAAATAATTAATGCAGCACTTGATAAAATTATTAGAGAAGGTTAAATGGAAAGAGAATATATTACAGTAAGTGACTTAAATGGATATATTAAAACTGTCTTAGAAAAAGATAGTTTTTTATCACGTGTAATGTTAAAAGGTGAAATTAGTAATTTAAAAAAACACTCAACTGGTCACTGGTATTTTACGCTTAAAGATGAAGGTGGAAGAATAAATGCTGTAATGTTTGCAAGAGATGCAAGTTCTGTATCATTTGATGCAGTAGATGGAATGAACATTTTAATTGAAGGAAGAGTATCTGCCTATCCTGCATCAGGAACATATCAAATATATGTAAGTAAAATGGAACTTGACGGAGTAGGCAATCTTCATATTGAATTCGAAAAATTAAAGAAAAAACTAGCATCAGAAGGATTATTCGCATCACAGTATAAAAAACAAATACCCAAATATCCTGAATCTGTGGGTGTTGTAACAGCACCTACTGGAGCGGCTATTAAAGATATTATATCTACAATTAATCGAAGATTTCCAACAACTAAAGTAGTACTTTTTCCGGCGCTGGTACAAGGTATGGGCGCGGCACCCGATGTTGTAAGGCAGATACGAGCTGCTGATCAATTTGGTGTTGATGTACTAATTGTCGGCCGCGGAGGTGGCTCTATTGAAGATTTATGGGCATTTAATGAAGAAATTGTTGCAAGAGCAATATTTGAGTGTAACACACCAATAATAAGTGCAGTAGGCCATGAAATCGATATTACAATTTCAGATTATGTAGCGGACCTTAGAGCACCGACCCCAACTGGAGCAGCAGAAATGGCTGTGCCAACAGTAATAGATACTACTAATATAATAAATCAGTTTGGAATAAGAATTAATAAGAATATTAAAAATATGGTTAATACAAAATTTATTGAACTTAAAAGATTAAAAGAATCATATGTTCTTAAAAATCCGATGAGTATGTATGAAATTAAAATGCAAAAACTAGATACTTTAATTGAAAGTAGTAACAGAAGTATAAAAGTTACTTTAGATAATAAACTTAATAATTTAAATAATTTAACAAGTAGTTTTATACTTAAAAATCCAGATAGACTTTTAGATAACCCTAAGAAGAAGATGGAAGTAATGCTTGCTAGTTTAAAAAATTTAAATCCACTTGTAATACTTGAAAAAGGATATTCTGTAGTAAGTAGCAAAGATGTTGTAGTAAAAGATGCTAAGAAACTTAGTGTTGGAGAAGTAATAAATATAAAATTTAAAAAAGGCGAAATAAATGCTGAAGTAAAGGAGATTAAAAAATGAAAACAAATGAAAAAACTTTTGAAGAGTCACTAAAAGAACTTGAAATAATTGTTAAAGAACTTGAAAGTGGTAATGTTGAGCTTGATAAAGCAATTGAAAAATATACAGAGGCAATGAAGTTATCTAAATATTGTACAGATAAAATAAATGTTGCAACTGAAAAAGTAAATAAAATACTTAATAACGATGGAACAGTTACGGACTTTGAGGTGAAATAATGGAAGTTAAAGATATAACAAATAGAGATGTTGATTTTGCAGCATGGTACACTGACGTTGTTAAAAAAGCTGATTTAGTAGATTATTCAAGTGTTAAAGGGTCAATGATTATAAGACCTCTTGGTTATGCTATATGGGAAGAAATGGTTAAAAACTTAGATAAAATGTTTAAAGAAACAGGACATGAGAATATCCAAATGCCAATGTTTATTCCTGAGTCACTTTTAAATGTTGAAAAAAATCACGTTGAAGGTTTTGCTCCTGAAGTTGCTTGGGTTACTCATGGAGGATCTGAAAAACTTGAAGAAAGAATGTGTGTTAGACCAACAAGTGAAGTTTTATTTTGTGAGCATTATAAAAAAATAATTAATTCATATCGTGATTTACCAAAACTTTATAATCAGTGGTGTACAATTGTTAGATGGGAAAAAACTACTAGACCATTTTTAAGAAGTAGAGAAATACTTTGGCAAGAAGGTCATACAATGCATGCTAGTGAAGAGGAAGCTAGAGAAGAAACTTTAAGAATGTTTAATATTTATAAAACTTTCCAAGAAGACTTCTTAGCACTTCCAGTTATAACAGGAAAGAAAACTGAAAAAGAAAAATTTGCAGGAGCAGTTGAAACTTATACACTTGAAGCAATGATGTATGATGGTGTTGCACTTCAAAATGGAACAAGTCATTATTTCGGTCAAGGTTTTGCAAAATCTTTTGGTATTGAATTTTTAAATAAAGAAAATAAACTTGAAACTCCTTACCAAACAAGCTGGGGAGTAACTACTAGAATGATTGGTGCTATAATTATGACTCATGGAGATGATAGAGGACTAGTTATTCCTCCTGCTATTGCGCCATTTAAAGCAGTAATTATACCAATAGGAAATGTTGAAGATAAATTATCTAGTTTAGAAAAATCTTTAAAAGAAGTTAGTTTAACATATAAAGTAGATAACTCAAACAAGTCTCCTGGATTTAAATTTGCTGAAGCAGAAGTTAAAGGTTACCCAGTTAGAATAGAACTTGGAGAAAGAGATTTAAAAGAAGATAAAGTAACTATTGTAAGAAGAGATACTTTAGAAAAAATAGTAGTATCTTTTGATGAAGTAACAAACAAAGTAAAAGAAATTCTTCCTCTTATTCAAAAAGATATGTTTGAAAAAGCAAAGACAAGAAGAAACTCAATGCTTCATGAAGCAAAAACTTTCGAAGAATTTAAAGAAATAGCAAGTACTAAACCTGGATTTATTAAAATGAATTTTTGTGGCGATATAGCTTGTGAAGATAAAATAAAAGCTGACACAACGCTTAAATCAAGATGTTTAGTAGATGGGGAAAACTCTGATGGAGTTTGCCCAGTATGTGGCAAAGATGCAAGTTGTAAAGTTTGGTTCGGAAAACAATATTAATTATTGTTTTTCTTTTTTTTGTATGATATATTTATTATAGGAAATGAATATATTTAAAAAGGTGATGGATATGAGTAAAAAAGATATAACTATAATAACTCTTACAATAGGTATAGTAGTACTTCTTGGATTCTTAATAATAGGTAGTGATGATACAGAGCTAGAAAACTTAAAAAGTGATTATGAAACACTAGAGAAAAGTAATAAAGAACTTGACGATGATTATATAAAGATGAGTAATGATTACTTTAATTTACTTGGTAGTACATCAGACGGTAAAACTTTAGTAAATGACTGTGAAATCATTAGAACACTTACATTTGTAAGTCATATCAAAGTAAATGATAATGTAGATAATACAGAAAATGTAGTCGCAGTATTTACTTCTTTTCAAGATAGTCATGTAGTACTTAATATGACTAAAGTAAAATATGAAGAAATAAATTTTGAAGTTGGAAAAACATACGAAGTTTCTTTAAAAGGAAAACATAGTGAATTTGAAAATTATAACTTTGATAGTATGTCTACTACATATGAAGTTATAAGTGCTACACTTACAGATAAAGTAGGAATGGACCAAATACAAGAGTCTTGCTCAGCAAATTAACAATAACTGGTAACTGCCAATTATTGTTTTTTTATTTTTTGATAATATCGCCATAATATTATTAGGTAAAGGAGTATTATGAAAAAATTAGGATTATTAATATTACTTATGTGTGTTCCACTAAATATATTTGCTTACTCAAGTGAAGTAATAGTAGGTGGTAATACGGTAGGTATAGAAGTTAAAAGTGATGGGGTAATGGTAGTAGGTTTTTATAAAGTAAATGGTAAATATAACAAAGGTACGCCAGAACTTTTACTAGGAGATTATATAACAAGTATTAATGGAGAAAAAATAGAAAGTATTAGTGATTTAACAGCTATCATTGAAAAAAATGCTGAAGATAAAGAAGTAGATGTAACTTTTAAAAGAGGAAATAAATCTATGAAAACAGTACTCGAATTAGTACTTGAAAATGATACATATAAAACAGGATTATATGTTAAAGATAGTATAACTGGTATAGGTACACTTACATATATAGATCCTGAGACTGGAATATATGGAGCACTTGGTCATGAAATCATTGAAGCAAGTACAAATGAAATAGTAGAAGTTGGAGAAGGAACTATTTTTAGAAATGCGATTACATCAATAGATAAAAGTAGCGCAGGAACTCCAGGCAGTAAAAATGCGAAATTTTATTATCAAACAAAATTCGGAAGTATTCTTGAAAATACTAAATATGGTATATACGGAATCTATGAAGAAGAATATCCAGATAATGAGCTTATGACAGTAGGTAACCCTAGTGATATAAAAATAGGACCAGCTGTAATATACACAGTACTTGAAAATGAAACTATCGAAGAGTATTCAATAAATATAACGAAAATAAATGAAGATAATGATATAAAAAATATTACA
The DNA here is from genome assembly GCA_964370755.1 of uncultured Muribaculaceae bacterium. Lineage (GTDB taxonomy): Bacteria > Bacillota_I > Bacilli_A > RF39 > UBA660 > CAKOSP01. Next base: position 33,847 of record CAYJKL010000007.1, on the reverse strand, counting down.
TTTGAAATAACAGATGAAAGATTAATAAATGCAACAGGTGGAGTAGTACAAGGCATGAGTGGATCACCTATTGTGCAAGGTGGAGATACCATAATCGGCTCAGTTACGCACGTTATAGTAGATGCGCCTATCACAGGCTATGGACTATTTATAACGACAATGTTAGAAGAGGGAGAAAATTAACCTCTTTTTTTTTTGCAAAATAATCAAAATAAATTGAATAATCTAAGTTTAAGTATTATAATACTCTTTAAATGGAGGCGCTATGAAGACAAAAGAGTTAAAATACGGGATAAATAATGGGGTACTACAGTATGTTGGTAATTGCAGAAGTATAGAAGAATTACAAATACCAGAAGGCGTTCATACAATACATGACGGAGCATTTAAAGAAGCAAAAGATACAGTTAAGAAAATTATTTTTCCAAAATCACTGAGAAAAATAAATAGCAGCGCAGTATCATCAATGAAAAAACTAGAAGAAGTAGAGTTTTTAGGAGATGAAATAGATAGTATCGGAGCAAAAGCTTTTGCTTATAGTGATCGTTTAAAAAGGATAAACATACCAAATGGATTAACTAGACTTGAAATAAGTACTTTTGAAAAATGTTCAAGTTTAAGTGAAGTAATACTTCCAGATACAATTACAGAAGTCAAAGAAAATGTATTTGCTAATTGTGTAAGGCTTAAGAAATTAAAATTCCCAATTGGGGTAAAAAGTTTACCAAACAGAGTTTGTGCATCATGTTATATTTTAGAGGAAGTATTAATGCCAGGTGTAGTGAAAATAGGAGCATCTTGTTTTTCAGATTGTCATTATTTACAAGATATAAAATTAAATGAAGGTATCAAGGAAATAGAGCAGTACACTTTTAGAAATTGTAAATCATTAACTGATTTTAAGTGTCCAAATTCGGTAGAAAAAATACATAACGGCGCCTTTGATTGTTGTACTAATTTAAGAACATTTATATTTTCTGATAAAACTACGTTTATAGGAACTGCTGCTTTTAATCGATGTGAATTAATAAATAATATAGTGCTTCCAAAACTTTTGACTGCAATAAGTGAAAGAACTTTTGAAGGCTGTAGAAGTTTAACTAATATCACGCTTCCAAATCATCTAAATCAAATAAATGCAGCTGCTTTTAAAGGATGTATAAACTTAGAAACAATTTCTTTTTCAGGTAAAATTAACACGATAAATGATTATGCATTTTATAATTGTGGGTTAAAAAATATAGTACTACCAGAAAATGTTATACATGTAGGAAAAAGTGCTTTTAATAACTGTAAAAAATTAGAAAAAGTATCAATTTCTAATCTAGATATGTTAAATGAAAATGTTTTTGAAAATTGTGAATTATTAAGTAGTTGTGAAATAAATTCAAAGTTAAATGAAATAAAATCTAAAGCATTTGCCTCATGTACAAAATTAAAAAGTATAACTATTCCAGGTACAATCGAGGTAATAAGTGATAATTCATTTGATTTTTGTGAAAATTTAAAAGAAATATTGATTGATGAGAAAAAACAATATTTATTTAAAAATATTATAAAAAAGTATCCAAGTATTAATCTTATAGACAAAAAATTAAATGATAGGGAAGAAATAAGTGATATAGATTTAATAAGATTATATCTAGAGGCAAATATTCCGATATTTTTGCATGGTAAACCAGGTGATGGTAAAAGTGCTAGAGTTAAAACTATTGACAATGAGTGTCAAGAATTATATTTGCAAAATGAAACACCAGACGGAATAAATGGTAAATGTATAGTGGTGCCAAACACAAAAGAATTATTATATATAAAGCCGCCTTGGTTAGTAAATTTAGAAGAGCGCTGTGAAGAAAATAAAGATAAGTTATGTGTACTATTTTTAGATGAACTTACAAATGCAGTACCAGCAATTCAAAATTTGATATTTAATTTAATTCAAAATAAATGTTTAGCAGGTAGATGGTCACTGCCACGAAATGCAAGAATAGTAGCAGCAGGAAACGAAATAGAAGATTCAATATCAGCACACGAAATAACTGAGCCTCTTATGAGTAGATTTTCTCATATATATATTAAAACTACAGCGGATAAATGGTTAATTTGGGCAGTTGAAAACGATATTCATCCATATATAATATCTTTCATAAATTATAGAAAAGATGAAGTTCTAAGAACTAAATTTGATGGGATTAACCCTCATGCAAATCCAAGAGTGTGGGAAAATGCTTCTAAAGTGCTTTATAGATGTAACAATATAAGTATATTATCATGTTTACTTGGTGAAAGTTTAACATTCGAATTTGAATCATTTATAAAAGATGCATTAATATGTCTTGATAAAATTTTAAATGAAGATTACACAGAAGATTATATAAAAGTATTAACTACAGCTCAAAAGCATGCAATAATATCTCATCTTGTTACTATTAAAATAGAAGAGTATGATAAAGTAATAAAATTTATTAGATTGCTTGATCCTGAATATGAAACATTATTTAATTACCTATGGTCAAAAGATGATTTAGCTAAGTTAGAAGTAGTAAATAGGTACAATTTATCATATGCGAGGTCTAAAAGTGCACAGTAAAGATTATTTAAAATTTTATATTAAAGAAAATATATGTCCTATCTTAACTGATATAGTAGATAGTAACTTTTTCGACTGTTTAATTTTAAATAAAGAAAATGATTTAATTATAGGCGATAAAAAGTTCATTGTTATTGAAAATTTTGATGAGCTTTCTATAAAAGAGCAAGATACTTATAAAGAACTTTTAAAGGGCAAAAAATATAAATCTATTGATATAAAGGACCATGTAAGAATTATATTAACTAGTAAAAAAATAGATTTAAGTAAGATAAGCGAAAACATACTTCCGTATATAACGGTAGTTAAAAAAGAGGATTAATATGGACTTAAAAAAAATAGTAAAAGAGATAATTCTAAAATATCCTTATTTTAGAAGTGATATAGAAGATGTTGAAATAATACTTGATAATTCTGAAGAAACGGCAGCAACTGACGGAATAAATATATTTTATAACAGTGATTTTTTAGAATCTTTAAATTTCGAAGAACAAATAGGAGTTGTTGCACATGAAATACTTCACATTATATTTAAACACACTGATAGAATAAAAGATAGAAATCATTATTGCTGGAATATAGCTTGCGACGCAGTAATAAATGCTAATTTAGAAAAAGATAATTTAAAACTACCACAAGGTGCAGTAAATATACCTAATGCTAGAACATATAACGTAGAAACTCTTTATAATATTTTGATTGAAAATTCGACAAATTTAAATATAGAAATAAAAAATCATAAAAGATGGGGAAATTCTGTTGAAAAAAATATAGAGAAGACTAAAAAAGATGATTCAAACAATAATGAACCAAAAAAATCTGAAGTAGGTATAGAAAATACAGAAATAGATGATTTAAACATTAACGAAGTAAAAAGGTTTGAAAAAAACAGAGAAACAATTGCACAAAACCTAGAAGAATTAAAAAAAGAACTATTAAATAAATTTAAAAATGAACTAAATGAAGCAAAAGAAAATAAAAAAGGTTTAGAAATCGATTTAAACGGAAGAGTACAGCAGAAAATAGATTGGCGAAGAATTTTAGAAAGTAATATTAAAAAGAAATATGATTGGTCATATGAAAATATAGAAATAGAACATGGAGTTTTAAATCCGACTTTAACGGCAGTAGAGGGACAAGAAGTAGAGATATTGATAGATACCAGTGGTTCGGTAAGTGATGATTTAATAAGATCTTTTTTACTAGAATGTAAAAATGTTCTAAAAGATTCAGTATTATACGTAGGTTGTTTTGATACAGAGTTTTATGGTTTTCAGAAAATAAAAAATGAAAGAGATTTAAAAACTTTTAAAATAGAAGGTAGAGGCGGCACTAATTTTAATGTAGCTATTAATGCTTTTTCTAAAAGAGTAAGCAACCGCATAATATTTACTGATGGTTATGCAACAATGCCAAAAAGCGATTTAAGTGCGCTATGGATCGTATATTACTATTTAGAACCATATGAAATTAATCCAAATAACGGTAAAGTAATATATGTTGATAAAAACGATATACTTAAATACGATAATAATGTAAGAAGAAGGTTTTTAAACGATTATATTTAATATAAATAAAAACACATTATAAAACCAGAAAGATAAATACTATATATTTATTGATGAAATTTGTTGTTACAAAATAACCGTGATACACGCAGTGGTGGTCGCACCTATTACAAAATGCAGACTTTTCATTAAACAATGTTAAAAGAGGGAGAAGATTAATTTCCTTTTTTTATGAAAGTAAAAATGATACAAATATATATTACAATTATTGTATATACTTCTATAATTATACATGATATAATTGTTATATAGTAAAAGTGAGAGAGATATGAGTCTATTAAAAAACAAGAAAATTTACATTATTATAATTATTTTGATTCTACTACTAACGTTATCTATATTTTCGTATGGCAGTCCAGATGTTGTTGTATTAACTCCAGTTGATAATTTAAAGTCACCGTTATCATTATTTTTAGAAACTGAAGAATTTGATGATAAAAACATATATTTAAACGGAAATTTATACGATTATAAAAATAAAAGTAATTTCTTTTTTTATGATATTTCTGATGGAAAAAACATAATAGAAATTAAGGATTCTGATGGAAATACTTTATCAGTTTTAAATGTATATATAAATTATACGGATTTTAATTCCAAGGAAGTAAATGATAATAATTATATACTAAATATCGATGAAAATTCAACATTAATAGAACTGAAATTAGTTTTGAGTGAAGGTAATTTAAGTATATCTAATTACTCATTAATTATTGCAAACCATAGCATATATCACAAAGATAAAGTTGAAAAAGTAACTGAAGATAAAATAACTACAGCGTTTGGTAATGAACTTTTAAAAGAAAAAAGTGTCATAGTATCTGATATTGGAATAATTTTTAACGATGGGTCATTTTTAGGTTTTAATCATACATGGCATTATAGCGACAAGGTGTATGACTTACTAGATACATCAACTTATGATGATAATATATTTGTTGATAGTAGTGGTAATACAGTATTATCTAGTGGTGCAAAATTAACTTTTTATGAAGATAAAACAGTTGTCACATTTGATGGAAAAGAAGTGATAATCTACAAAGGCGAAAACAGTAATACTGATAGTGAGCAAGATGTAATAATACCAGATGACACAGAAGTACCTTCCGTAGAAGATAATGAAAATGATGACGCAGAAGATGACAAAGAAGATAACAGTGGTACGTTGCCAGAAGAAGATGATGACGAGGAAGAAGAACCAGAAGAGGAGTTAGATGACTCAGTGGTATGGGTTCAAGATCTTGACGTTGATCTTTTTGAAGAAAATGAAATTATATATCCTGGTTCAACTGGGGAGTATGAGTTTCAAATTAAAAATCCATATGTTAATGAAATAAAAATTGATATTTTAGCAAGAGAAACAGCTCACATTACAGGAGCATTACCACTTGTATATAGACTTAAAGTAGATGGTAAGTACGAGATAGGTTCATCATCTAATTGGGTGACAGGAGAAGAACTTAAGTCATACGAAATTGATTTTGAAAGTTATGAAACTAAAGATTTTGTTCTAGAGTGGATGTGGCCTTATAGTGGAAATGATTCTTTAGACACAAAAATTGGACAAAGTACAAATTTAGAACACGATATAAAAATATATATTTACATTGAAACAAGATAATTGTGTATTTTGTTTCATTTTTTTTCAAAAAATATTGAGAAGTTATTTCTAGCATGTTATAATTTTATTAATGGTAGTAAACAATTATGTTATCATCCATTATGATTCTTATCTGCACACTAAGAATCAAGTAGTAGAAAGAGGGAAGTATGAAAAAAGAATTAAAGTTAAAAAAGACTGGGATAATAATTGTGCTTTTATTAATTGTCTCAGCAATATTTGTTACAGACACTATTGCAAGATATGTGGCAACATTATCTGGTAGTGACGCAGCTAGAGTAGCTAAATTTGAATTTGATGTATCAGATGGTACAACTGATTTAGGAACTACGGTTACTAATTTAGTAAGTATTTTTGATACAGTAAATCTTGGAGCTAATCTAAAAGACGATAATTTAATAGCTCCTGGTTCAAAAGGAGATTTTGAATTAATAATTGAAAACAATAGTGAGGTTGCAGTAGATGTAACTTCAAATGTTACATTTACTAATGCAGGAAATGTTAATTTAAAATTCTTTATCGGTGCAACAGAACCAACAACTGATGCAGGATATATAACAAGTGCTGCTGATTTACAAACAACGTTAGAAGCTGCTATTGAAGGAAGTTACGCTGTTGAATCTGCTCCTGAAACTGTTAAAGTTTTCTGGAAATGGGTAGATAGTGATGCTGCTGATACTGTTTTAGGTCTAGCGGGTACAGATACTGTGTCATTGCTTATTGAAGCAACAGCAACACAAAAACAATCATAATATAAAAAAGTGCATAACAAAAATTTATTTTTTGTTAAAAGGTAGTTATGCTATCTTTTAAGAGAAAATAAACATAGAAAAGGGTAGTGTGTTTATGGTATTAAAATTTTTACAAAAAGTATTATTGTTTATAAGTGTCTTTATAATTTTAATTAATGTTATTTTTATTTTTCAAAAAGCGTTCTTTAAAGAAAGTTTACCTAAAATTTTTGGATTTTCGCAGGCCGTAGTATCGTCAAACAGCATGTCGCCGAACATAAAAAAAGGTGATTTTTTAATATTTAAAGAAAGTGATGTCTATAAAGTAGATGATATTATTATATTTAGTGAAGAGGATTATTTTGTAACTCATAGAATTGTTAGTGAATCTGAAGAAGGGTTTGTGACAAAAGGTGACAATAATAATACGAATGATAAGCAAATTTTAAACCAAAATAATATTGAGGGATTATTAGTATTCAATATTCCTAAGTTAGGGTACATTATAAATTTTGCGACTTCTATTACAGGTATTACATTTTTTGTAGTGCTAATAATTTCAATTTATATACTTCATAAATATAATATCAAAACTGCAAAACTACAAGTTCTTAGCATTGCAGTACTATTTGTTTTATTAATACAATATATAAATGCTGATGCTAGATATATTAGTGGCTCACTTGGTAGTGATGAGGCAAAAGTTGCAACAGTCGTAATGAATAGTAATTTAGAGAATAACTTAAACATAACCTTGACAGATATTGAACCCGGAGACATTAGGTATTATGATTTTTCAGTAGTGAATTATAATGGCGACATTATTAGTGAAGTTAAGCAAGATTATACAATTACAGTTAAAACCACTAATAATTTACCTCTTGCTTTTGAATTAGTATTAGTTGAAGATAAAGGGTTTAAATACGCAAGTGACTTTGTTTTTGGTAATCCAAACTATATTGCATCAAACGGAGTTCTCGGAAATGAAATTAAGGAAGATCACGACTATCAGTTAAAAATATCGTACGACATTTCAAAAGCTAACATAAATTATATAAATGAAATAGATGTAGTTACATTAGTAATTGATAGTGTTCAAAAAATAGATTGAGGTGTAAAATGTTAAAATATAAAAAAGTAATAATAATAGGTTTAGTACTACTTACTCTTTCTTTTTCGACTGCTACTTATTCAAGATATGTAATTAATGAGGAAACTGATAATACTATGGCAAGTTTAGATGGGTTTTATTTTGACAGTAACTATTTGAAAACAAGTACAATTCCAACTTATGTTATTTCTAATTACGAACAAGATGAATATATAACTATAGAGTTATATAATTATATCGATGAACTAAAGTTCTCGACAAGTGATATAACTTACAGTGTTGTTACTGATATAGGTATAGAAACAGAAAATATTATTATAGGAGAGTGGGTTGGAGGAGATTTAAAAACATCTGATCTAAAAATTAAAATACCTAGTAACTATTTTGTTAACGGTAAAGTTAGTTTCAGAGTTACCGCTACTACAACACTTCCATACGTTGTTTCATCATCAGCTATTTTTACAGTTTACGAAGCACTAAAATATTCCGACGCTACTACTAGTATTCATGATGAAATAAATAGTTTTACTGTGGTATATTCTATAGATACACAAGGTATGGAAGGTGGAATAACCATTACGCATCCTAGTACCATAACACCTGATAAAACAGATAACAGAATCTATGATATTACTGATACTTCATTTAAAATTAATGTAGAAAAAAATTCAGTGTATGATATTTTGTTTTTTAAAGATCTACCAACTGATATATATAAAGTAAACATATTTAATAAATTTGATATAACAAAATAAATATTGATTAATTTCAATATTTTTTTGTATTTTTTTAAAAAAATTAGTCCATATTACTATTGAAAGGAATAGTAATATGGAAAAGAAAAGAAAAAATAGTAAATTTCTAATATTAACTCTAGTTGTTCTAGTTTCAGCTTCATTAATTACATCAGTAGTAGCAAGGTATATTACAACGTTGTCTGGGACAGATACTGCTAGAGTTGCAAGATTTGAGTTTAGTGTATCTGAAGGAAGTAGTAGTTTAGGAACAACCACTACTAACTTGGTAAATATTTTTGACACAACTAATTTAGGAGATAATTTAAAAGATGATAATTTAATAGCGCCAGGGGCAAAAGGAGATTTTGCTCTTGTAATAGATAATAATAGTGAAGTTGCAGTCGGAGTTACTTCAAATGTAGTTTTAGAAAATGCAGGTAATATAAATTTAAAATTTTATTTAGGAGCTACTGAACCTTCATCTGATAGTGAGTATGTAAATAGTACAAGTGATGTAGAAAGCGCTATAGAAAATGCTATTAATGGTAACTTTGAAATTGGAGCAACTGAAAAAACAGTTAATGTGTACTGGAAATGGGTAGACAGTGATTTAGAAGACACAGCATTAGGATTAAGTGGAACAGACACAGTGTCATTATCAATTTCGGTTACTGCAACACAAATTAATTAAATAAATGAAAAAAATTTATGGATTATTTCTCATGGTTATAATATTTACCTTAGTTGCTAATATATATTTAAATAACACATTAGAAAGAAATAAGACATCTATAGTGCTTAATCAAACTAATGAAAACACACTACCTAGTTATATAAAAGATATGTTTGTTTTTAGTACTGATTTAAACGAAGAAAAATGGTATCAAAGCGTAGAAGTTGATATTTTTTCTAGTGCAAGTGGTTTATTATATCCTGGAGTAAGTGGAGAATATGAATTTAATGTTAAAAATGATTTTGAAAAAGATATTAAATTTTCTATATCAATATTTGAAAGTGAGCATGAAACAAGTAATATTCCGCTTATATATAAAATAAAAGAAGAAAATAATTTAGTAGATATAAATTGGAATGAAAATTTAGATGAATTTGAATTTTTATTAGAATCAAGTGAAGAAAAAAACTATACTTTAGTATGGTCTTGGCCATATGAAGGCAGTGATGAAATTGACACTATGTTAGGTCAAAGTGATAACTTATTTCATAAAATAAATTTTGTAATAGAAGTGGAAAGTATATATGAAAAAGATAATTAAAGTAGTGGTATATTTTATTATATTTATAATAATAATTTTTAATTTATATTTTATTTATAGCAAGTTAGTTCTAAAAAATGATTTACCAAAAATATTTGGTTATTCGTATTCTATAGTATTATCAGATAGTATGTATCCAACATTTAAAAAAGGTGACTTGGTCGTTTTTAAAGAAAGCGATTATAAGGAAAATGACGTAATCATATTTAGGTATAATAATTACTACATTACTCACCGTATAATTGGAGAAGAAAATAAAGAGTTTGTTACTAAAGGGGATAACAATATATCTGTAGATAGTGAGTTAGTAAACTTGGAGAATATTGAAGGGAAACTAGTAATGATATTACCATTTCTAGGAACTATAATTAATTTTATAACATCAATCTATGGAATTATTATTATTTTAATAATAGTAGTATTATCTAAATATATAAAAAAGTATAAAGCTTTGCTAATTTTATTATTGGTTCCAGCAACTGGGTCATATGCGCTATTTAAAACAACTTTATACGGGGAGGATTTTGCTAAAGTATCAAATGTTCATATGAATTTAAATTTATTTGAGGGAGTAAACTTAAGTAATATGGTACCTGGGGAAGAAAGAATTATAGCTTTTACTGTACATAATTATGAAGATGATTTTGTAAGTGAAGTTAAACAAAATTATGAAATAGTAGTTAATAAAACAGATAATATTTTAGTCGGTTTAAATTTAGAGGTATTAAACCCAGCAGGTGATACAAAATATGCAAATGAACTTACAATTGATAATTATAAATATACTTATAAAAATGGAGTACTTAGTACTGAAAAAGAATCTCATCACTATCTTCTTAAAATAGAAGTTTTGCAAAATCGCAGGAATCAATTATACTATGAAGAGATAGATTTAATTACACTAGAAATAAATAGTGAACAGAAAAATAGTTGATGACTGTTTTTTTGTAAAATAGTTTAAATAATATATCAGAAGTGTTGAAAAAAACCTAGAAATATAGTATAATTTAGTATAGAATTAAAAGTATAGTAAGAAAGGAAATGTTATGAAAAAGATATATATTTATAAATATAAAACTATTCTTATAATAAAATATTTAGTTATAATATTTTCTATAATTTTTGCTATGAACTATGAGAGATTATTTTACAGTGAAAATATCAAAACAATTAATTTTACTTTAGGAACTGATTTACTTTCTAGTAGAACTTTAGATATAATTGATGGTAATGTTATGTTACCATTTCCTAGTGAAATTGGCATCGAGGCTAAAGCAGGTGAAATATTTTTAGGATACGATAGTGATAATGATGGTGTGGCAGACTATAAAGCCGGTGAAACAATATCAGTTTTAAGAAATAAAAGCGTTATGAATTTAACCGCAGTAGTGCAAAGTGATGGAATTCCATTTTCTGCTTGGCTTTATGATAATAATGCCTATACATCTGGAACTGAGTTAACATCAGGAATAAATGATGTTTCAACATCATGGAGCCATGATCAAACTGGTAGAAACCTTGTAATCAAACCTAATTTTACTGAAGCAACTGGCGGAACTATAGAAATTACTTTACCAATTGGTATGCAGCTTTATGGGGAGAAGACTTATACACTTGCTGGTGGTAATATTACAGATGTTACTTTTTCTGTACTTAATGATTTAGATGGTACAGGGGGCCAAGGTGTTGGTAGTTATTACAATAGGAAAACTGGGACACTTACATATACATTTAATGAACTTACTACAAATACTGACACAATAGTTATTCCAGTTCAATATGATGTATATATTTGGGATAAAAATACTCTAACTAATACCAATTTTACTGATGGTATTCCTCCAATTGAAATTGTGATGACTGAAGGAAGTAACACATATACTAAGACTTTAGATGATGTGAAGTTTGGAAAAATATATTCTAATTTAGGAACGCAAGTTGTTAGATGGTATTTACCAGGTCAAGTATTACTTGATGCAGAACAAAGTATGCATAGAGACGAAATTAGACAATTTTGGGGTTATTGGGAAAGTGTGGAAATAGTATATCATTTACCTACAAAGAATGGTGGGTACGCTACATACTTAGGTGAATCTTCTACTTCTACTGCAAATAATGTAGATGGCATAATAATTGACACATCTGATCCGTCTAAAGTTGTTTACAAAATAGACGATTTATACCATAAAGCTGGATATTATTATCTAGCACCACTACTAAATTTTAGTTCTGAAGTTTTTGCTCCAGCAGACGTTCTTTATTTTAATTTAGAAATAAGAGCAACAAGTCACGGTGGAAAAGTGCTTGAATATGATGTACGAGATAGTGTTAAAGTATCTAATGGAGCTGAGATTAATGTATATGGACCTAACTCATCTATTTATAAAGATGTTAGTGATACAGTAGAGTCACAGCTTGGTCATATATCACTTGCTAATGCTGGTCTAGAGGTTTCTAATAAAATTGATATGGAATATAATTTTGATATTAATAATGTAGTTAATGCGAGAAATAATATTGATGTTACCGCGGTTAGTTTACCTCAAGTTGCTAACACCACATTTACTGCAACCTATACTTTAGTTGATAAAAACAATAATATTGTTGCTACTGATGAAGAAATATCTATTACATCTGGACATTTAAATACTTCAGGAGGAATAATTACCATTCCGATGGTTGTTAATGATTATAACGCTAAACACCCAGATGCTATGCTTGATGCGGAGCAAGTTAATTTTAAAACAATAAAATATTCAATAGATTCTGTTCCGATTAGTACAACACTATATGTTTCTTCTGCAGCTCTTTCAAACCAAGCCGCAGGTAATTTTTATGGACAGTATACTGGTGTTGGTAATTCAGTGCAAAGTATGCTGACAGTAACTGAATATAATAAAGATGGTTCTGTTAAAAAAAGTACAAATAAGACGGTTACACTTAATCCATCTACAACTAATTCTAATTCACTTTATGTAAGAAGTGTTTATGCGAACGATTACTCAATTAATGCCGGAGAAAAAATAGGTATTACAACTGTGTTAAATGTTCATGATTATCCTTATGGAACAGCTCAGTATGTAGAAACTCCAGTATTATATTTCTTAGCACCTAAAGGCATTTGGGTTGAAGAAGATACAATTGTAGTTAAGAGAAATAGTGAAGTATTTAGTTTCGTGTATGAAGAAATGGAAGTTGGCGTAGCTGGTCAAAATTTATATTCTATAACTGTTACTGATACTGCTGCTAGATTTGGTGGGTCTTATTTTGATGAAAACGGTGTCTTTAAAAAAGCTGGAGACCTTGGTGGAGTTACAATTACTTTTGACATAGCTACTGATCCATCATTAGATTTTACATCCGAAAAATTTAGTAATATGCTGTTTACAAGAGATTTAAATAGTAAAGTAAGTATTCATGGTCAATATATTGTTAAAGAACCTTATGACTTTGAAAATGATGGTATTATAGATAATGTTGTTAAATCACTTTCAACTAGTGCAATTAATATTTATGCAAATACTAACAATTTTGAATTTGAAAACGAAATTAGTTACAACAATGGAGAGTATAAATCTAGTAGCACGTCATATATTTTAAGTGATGAAACAGGAAATTTCTCAAGTGGAATTGCTAGCTACAGAGTTAAAATAATTAATGATTCATCTGGTCTTGTAGCAGGAGAAGACTTTTATCACTACATAGCAGTTCCTAAACCTGGTGTAACATATCCAAATGAAATGAATGTACAAAATGAAAATTTAAAATTTTCTTTAGTAAATGAACCAATAATTTATGATCAAAATGGTGATGTGTATGATTTTTTATACACAACATCAACGGACTTAGTAGACTCCGAAGGAAACTTGAAACTTACTATAGATGACTTTGTTCCAATAGAAGAAATTACAAATATAAGTGATGTAACCATGATTAGAGTTACAGGTATTGATAACTCAATATTAAGATCTAATACTAAAGATGTTATTGAAATGAATTTTGTATATGAAAAAACAAATTTAAATGATGGTTATGATAGTGGTAAAAAAATAACGTTTAACTCATACGGCTGGCAAAAATACTTAGATGGTGGTGCAGAAAACACTGGTAATGAATACACTATTACTAACAGTGTTAGTGCCCAAATTAGGTATATTACTAATTACGAAGAAACAGTATTAGTCACATATGAAGATACAAATTTAGATGAAGTTTCATTTAGTCTACCCGCATATTTTGAAAACAAAGAGATGCATATACTAGGAATAAGCGAGTATAATTTAAATTTAGTAAATAACAGTGAAATATTAAGTGATGAGTTATCAAATGATATAAGTAAAACAGACAATGATTTTTCAATAGTCGTAAATTATAATTCTGTTTCTTATGAACTAGCAGATTATAATAATACGCCTATGTCTTTAGGTACAGTTTTAAAAGATACTAGTAGTGAGATTAAATTTACAATTAATGGTTATAACAATATTGTAGATATATCAAGTACTAAATATGTTGAAATATATTTAGGAGATGATGTCGGTATTAAATATAAAATAATTCTTAATGTAGATAGAAACAGTCCATATTTAATAGATGTCAATAACTCAATAGTTGCAGGAAGTTATTATAAAGTAATTAGTAGCGCAACTGATACTATTAATATCACAAATAATAGTAGTTTTACAGCTCAGTATAACGTAAATTATGATAGTTCTCTTGGAACACCTTTAAGTTTGAATTTTAGTAATAATTTCCCAGTTGGTTCGGTTATTAAAATGATAGATATTACTGGGCTTTCAGTAGATATTAACGAAAATTATAATTTTACCCCAAGTTACTACTATTATAAAGTTGAAAGTGATACAAGCAGTATTTTATTAACTGATTTTGTAAGTCATGAAAATAATGATAATTATATACTGGGAGATACTGGAGATAAAAAATATATATTTGTAGCAGATTTTATAGATGGTAATTTACTTGCTGGAAACTTCGTATTATCTTTAAAAGATAGTGAATTCAATATAAATGTAGAAAATAAAAGAGAATTTTATATTACGTCAAACAACAGTAAGTATATACTTGCTGATGGCAAAATGGATGTTAATATAACTATATCAGATTCACTTGTAACAGGCACTGACTCTGCATATCAAAATTCTATTTTTGGATTAAAAATATCTTTTGATGGAGAGATACCACCAGGTACTTATATTGAAATGGGCGAAAAAATATATTTACTTGAAGACAGTAATGTAATACTTAATACTGATAACTACTTCTTAATACCACTTGGTAATATAGAAGATATATCAGATGTAAAGTACACGTTACATTCAAGAGGAGCAGAACTTTTAACCACTAAAATTAATCATAGTTTAGTAAATGTGTATGAACCGCTTTCTGAAGAGTTTGTAACAGATTCAAGCGATATAGAAATATACTCAAAAGATCGTCCAGCAATGAAACTAGAATTTACAAATGGAACACAGCTTATCTCAAGTAATACACTTTCAAATGTAGATTTAATATTTAACTATATTGACTATGATGATAGTACAAACTTTACTGCAAGATTATATCTACTAGAAAAAAGTAATGGTGTATACTTTAAAGAAGACGATTTAATTGAAAATGTAACTATCGATGGCGAATCATATAATCCTGTTCAAGGAACCGTAGTGTTTAGTCCAGTAGATTTAAATACAAAAGCAGATATTAAACTTAATCTAATAGATACCAATTTAGCGATAAATAAAACTTACAGAGTAGTAATTGAAACTAATCATTTAGGAGAAACTAAATATCAGGAAGTTATAAATTTTATAGTTATAGAATAAATAAAATAAATGGAAACGTAAGTTTCCTTTTTTTATTCAAAATACTTGAAAAAAACAGTAAAAAATATTATAATTATGAAATGAAAAGGTGTATAAAATGACGAAAAAATATAATGATTTATATAAAGTATGCGAAATACTAGATTCAAATATTGATTTAGAAGATAAAGTAAGAAGTGTTTTTAAAGTATTTAAAAATGCTTATGAATTTAAACGTTTATATATTGAAAAAAATAATTTACAAAGTAGATTCGAAACATATTTTGGTTTAGAACTTAGATTTGCTGAAATTGAAAATTTCTTAGAAAAACACTATGAAAAAGTACACTTAGGGTATGTTGAAGATTACTTTAAAAGTAAAAAAGGTACAGTAGAATACGCATGTGAACTAATTGAAACATTTATTAGTGATGAAAGTATATATGATCCACGATATTTTATTGAAATATATAATATCAGTGCACGTAAATTTCCTGAATCAATAAAAATAGTAGAAAAAGAAAATCCAAGTTTACATGAAAGATTATTAGATAAGCAAGAAAAATGTGAGAAAGCAAAAATAGATACTATAAAGAATGCTTTTAATAATATATCAGTTGGTCTTACAACTTATGGATTAAATTATGATATATTAGACTTTTATAAAAATGTGCCATTCACATATATAAATGGTATAAGCGAAGATATTCTTATGTTAAAAAAATCAATTAAAAGAATATATAATTGTAATAGCTTTGCAGAAAGAATAATTAATTATTTTAAAAGTGTTCACCCTGAAACACTAGATACAATGATAAATTACCTTATGATAAATAATATTACAGCCTTTGAATACATTTCATTTAATGATATGGCAAAAGAAGAAATAATTTCATATACTGATTTAGAAGAAGTATACAAATTTATGGTAGAAAATAACTTGCCATTTTTAAAAGAAGTATACATAGAGGTATATAAAAGAGTAATAATGGAAAAAATAGATTCAGTTAGAAAGGCATAAAATGAATAACAGAAAAAAAATAATATTAGGCGTCTTATTACTACTATATTTAGTAGTGATTTTTGTGTTCTCTAATCAAGATGCAACAACATCGCAAGGAAGTAGTGACATTATTGTAGATGCAGCGCTAAATGCTACAGGAAATGATAAAGATAATTTTAATCTATATAATAACTTAGCATTTATAGTTCGTAAAAGTACACATTTTTTTATATATGGAGGATTAGCAGTACTTTTCTTCTTTAACTTCAAAGAATATTTTACATCAATAAAAAAATGCATGTTATTATCACTTGTCAGTACATTTTTATATGCATGTACCGATGAATTTCATCAAACATTTATAAATGGAAGAACTGGCTGTTTTGCAGATGTAATCTTAGATACAAGTGGAGCAGTAGTGGCTCTTCTAGTTACATTCTTAATATATACGAAAGTTAAAAATAAAAACAATTTAAAAAGCGAAGATATAAAGTAAAATATCTTCTTTTTTATGAGTTTGAATATCAGTGAAAATCTTTGACAAAAAAACTATAATATGGTATGATAGCAAGTGAAAAAAAGTGTTATGAATGTCGGGGTAAGCATTACTAATATTTTAAGGTGAAAAGAGGAGAATATGGAAGAATTAAATTTAGGGGAACTTGTTAAATATTTTAAACACAAATTACTTTTTATAGTAATTATTACATCTATCATTTTTATAGCGGGTATATCATACTCAGTTTATTTAAAAGTACCGATGTATAGATCTACATCTACTATTGTTATAGCTACGCCAGAAGGTCTAGCAGGAGATGGAAACACAGATATAACGCTTAACCAAAAGTTAGTTGATACTTATAAAGAAATAATTAAAAGTAGAACCGTTATAGAAGAAACAATAGATAATTTAGAGTTAGATTATACTTATGAAGAGTTATCAAATGATATTGAAGTTACTAGTGTAACAAACACAGAAGTTATTAAAATAGCAGTAGCTAGTACTAAATCGAGTGTATCACAAGATATAGTTACAGAGCTTACTGAAGTATTTAGTGCTGAAGTAGAAGACGTATATAAAATTGAGAATATTAAAGTTTTAGATAAAGCTAGCACAGAAAAAACACCTTATAATATAAATCTAATAAAAGACTCAGCAATATATCTTGTAGGAGGACTTTTATTTAGTTCGTTTATAGTGTTCATTAGATTCTATTTTGATAATAGTTTTAAAACTGTTGAGCAAGTTGAGTCATATACTGGTCTTGCTATTATTGGTGCAGTACCGGCAATGAGCATAAGAGGAGGAAAATATGAATAAAGAATTAATTGTACATGTTAATCCAAGATCTTATATAAGTGACTCAATAAAAATGATACGTACAAACGTAGAGTATTGTAGATCACATAAAAACACAAAAACACTTTTAATCACAAGTTCGATGCCTGCGGAAGGTAAAAGTTTTATATCATCAAATCTAGCAATAGCATTTGCACAGCTTAATAAAAAAACACTTATAATTGACTGTGACCTTAGAAAAGGTAGAGTACACCATTTATTTGGTAAAGAAAATTTAAGAGGACTTGCAGATATACTTAAAGAAAACGAAGTTAATAAACTATCAGAGTATATCATAAATTCAGAAATCAAAAACTTAGATTTAATTACAAGAGGAAATATTCCTTTTAATCCATCTGAGCTTCTTACATATAAAGTTTTTGATATAATTATGGAAGATTTAAAAGATAAATATGACATGATTATTTTAGACGGACCACCAACAGTTGGACTTCCAGATGCCCTAGTAATGGCGAAGAAGACTGACATGGTAGGTATTGTTACGGCACTTGGGGGAATATCAAAGGAGTTACTAGTGAAAACTAGAAAGTCACTACAATCAGTTGACGCAAATATAATAGGAGTAATAGTAAATAAAGTTCCGAAGGAACACGAAGGTTACTATAAATATGAATAATGAAAGACATACATTCACACTTAATCTATGGGGTTGATGACGGTGCAAGAAGTATAGAAGAAACTAGTGAGTTGCTTGAAAAAGTAGCTGAACTTGGATTTGATGAGATGGTATTAACACCTCACTTTTTTCCAGAGAAGAAATATACAACAGATAACGAGAAGAAGGAAAAAATTCTTAAAGAAATTAAAAAACTTAATTCAAATATTAGACTTCATTTAGGTAATGAAGTCATGATTGATGATAAAGTAGCTTCGAGAATTAAATCTGGAAAAATCGCTACATTAAAAGGAACTAAATATGTACTTGTTGAGTTTCCTTTTGATGTGTTTTTTCCAGTAATATATGATTACTTAGACGCACTTATCAAAAAAGGTTTTGTACCTATCTTAGCGCATCCTGAAAGATACATTTATTATCAAGTGAAGCCAGATAGAATTAAACCTATAATTGATAAGGGAGTATTAATTCAATGTAATTATGGATCATTTGTGGGTATTCACGGTAAAAAAGCTAAAAAATGTGCTAATAAATTTCTTAAGAAAAATATTGTATACGTACTTAGTTTAGATTTACATAGTGATGACACAGTATTAAATAAATTTCCGAAAATTAAGAAAAAACTAATTAGAAAAATAGGTTTAGAAAAATTTAATCTTTTAAGTGATAGAAATATCGAAAAAATACTTAAAAGTAAAAAATATGAAGTAGAGGCTAAATAATGAAAATATTTATTACGGGAGTTACTGGTTATATTGGATCTCACACAGCAGTTGAGTTAATAGAGGCTGGTCATGAAGTAGTAGGTCTAGATAACTTTAGTAATAGTAAACCTAATGTTCTTAAAAATATATCTAAAATAACAGGAAAAGATATTACCTTTTATGAAGGAGATATGATTGACACAGATATACTTAGAAAAATATTTAAAGAAAACAAGATAGATGTAGTAATGGACTTTGCTGCTTATAAAGCAGTAGGGGACAGCACTGTTAAACCAGTAGAATATTATATTAATAATGTCAGTACAGTACTTAACTTAGTAACTGCAATGAAAGAATTTGATATAAAATCACTTGTATTTAGTAGTACTGCAACTGTATATGGAGAAAAAAATCCTATACCTTATGTTGAAACTATGAAAACAGGGGATACTACTAATCCTTATGCAACAAGTAAATTATTTGTTGAAAAAGTTCTAGAGGATTTATACGCATCAGATAATTCATTTAATATAATGATATTTAGATACTTTAATCCAGTAGGAGCTCATGATAGTACACTTCTTGGTGAAGACCCTGAAGGAATTCCAGCAAACCTTATGCCTTTTATAGCAAAAGTAGCAACTGGGGAGCTTGAATGCTTAAATGTATTTGGTGATGACTACGATACTAAAGATGGAACTGGTGTAAGAGATTACCTGCATATAATGGACCTTGCAAAGGCT
Source organism: uncultured Muribaculaceae bacterium (assembly GCA_964370755.1). GTDB lineage: Bacteria > Bacillota_I > Bacilli_A > RF39 > UBA660 > CAKOSP01. The sequence goes on along the minus strand of CAYJKL010000007.1, from coordinate 13,970 downwards.
CATGTATGCGCACTTGAAAAATTAGAAAAAGAAAAAAGTGGATATTTCGTTTATAACTTAGGTACAGGAAATGGCCTAAGTGTAATGGACATAATATCATCTTTTGAAAAAGTAAATAATTTAAAATTAAATTATAAATTTGCTCCAAGAAGAGCTGGTGATATCGCAGAGTTTTATGCAAACTGTGATAAAGCAAGAAATGAGCTTAACTGGGAAGCTAAATACGATGTAGATAAAATGTGCAAAAGTGCATACGAATTTATAATTAATAGTGATAAAAATTAGAGTATACAAAACTCTATTTTTTTTATTTTTATGCTTAAAACTATTGTTAAATATTCCTATTTATGATAAAATTTTACTATAATACAGGAGATAACTTACATGAAACAATTTTTATACAAAAATAGATTTACATTACCACTTATGGTTATCGCAGTACTTTTAACAACTATTGGACTGTCGTATTCATTTATGTCAAATGATACATTAGTAACAACTGATGGAAATGCAAGTGCACAGGTAATAGCAGGAGACGGTTATACTCTTGAACACGTAAGAAGTATAAGTGGACCTACTGATGTAAGTGGAACTAATTATACTCTAGTAGATATGTCATCTGATGTAACTCTTACAGCAGATGTAATTATAGATACTACGTATGATTTATATTATAATGTAAAAGTGAACAATTATTTAGATGGAACAACAACTCCAACTGCTAAAATAATTGTTAAGTTTTATAATCCTTCAGGAGAAG
>CAYJKL010000007.1:0-13110 GCA_964370755.1 uncultured Muribaculaceae bacterium | reverse complement strand
ACAACAACTCCAACTGCTAAAATAATTGTTAAGTTTTATAATCCTTCAGGAGAAGAAATTACAAGTTTAGATGGTTTAACAAGAGTAACAGCTGGCTCAATAACAGGTTTTGATTTAACAAATTATTCTGGTAGTATAGAGCTTGCTAAAGCCCACACTATATCAACTAACACAAGTCTTACTCATAACTGGCAAGTTAAAGTTTATTTATATGATACATCTGGTTTATCAGATGTAAGTAATACATTATTTGATAGTGAAATTAATATTGAAGAGCATAATGTGATTGCAAAAGATTATATACTTGGACAAAACGGTGGTCAAACTACAATAACAGCAAAAGGGGAACCTGACTTTACACAAGTGGCAGACACAAATGATGGTATGTTTGCAGCGCCAGACACATACGGAACAGCATATTATTATAGAGGTGCAGTAGATAATAACTGGTTGCTATTTAATGGGATATACTGGAGAATAGTAAGTATAGCAGGAGACGGATCTTTAAAACTACTTTATAGTGGTACTACAGCACCAACAGAATCACAGGCAGTAGTAATGACTGGAAGTGAAACACAAATAGGCGCAAATCGATTTAATTCACCAACAAATAACAATGCATATGTGGGGTATATGTTTACAGAAAACGAACTACACGGATTAGGAACATCAAGTAGAATAAAAACAGAATTAGAGTCATGGTACACAAATGCTATGAGTAGTGTGGATTCACAAATAGAAGACAACCTATTTTGTTACGATAGAACTTTAGCGAAAAGTGGATATCATAATCTATATTTTGCTTCAGCTAACGGAAGTTATCTTGGAAATGGACTTGGACAAAATCCTACACTATACGGAACAGCAGCTAGGATAACTGCATCAAATAACATACTCGGTCCAGGTGGAAGTGGGCCTGAATTAACTTGTTCTAATAAAACAGATGCATATACAGTAGATGATGATATAAATGGCAATGGAGCAATATCTAAAAAAGTAGGACTGTTATCTGCAGATGAAGCAGTGATGGCTGGTCTAGTAGCTGGCACTGCCAATGGTACTACTAATAACTATTTATATACAAATAGTAGTTATTGGCTAGGTTCTCCTTTCGGGTTTGGTATGAATAATGATGCTCAATGCTGGACTGTGTTTTCTACTGGTTATTTGCGTAATGTTCAGTTTAATAGTTTAGGAATTAGACCTATAATTTATCTTAAGTCAAATATCTTTTTAAGCGGAACAGGTGAGTGGAATAACATTTACAAAATAAAATAGATTCAAGTGTAAATTATTTATATATAATTTGCACTTTTTTTTACTCTTGGTAAAAAAATGAATAAATACTTGTATATTTGTACTTTTTTTATGATATAATAAATTTAAGGTAGGGATTATATTATGAAAGATGTTAAGTTTTTAAAAAGTCACAATGTTGACGTTGAAAAAAGTATTGAATTATTCGGAGATTTAGAAACCTATAATGAAACTATGGTAGATTTTCTAGATGGAATAGAGACGAAAAAAGAAAGACTCGAAAATGCAAAATCGAAAAATGATTTTGCTAATTATGCGGTATTTGCTCACTCAATAAAAAGTGATGCAAGATATTTAGGTTTTACTGATATCGCTGAAGTAGCATACAAACATGAAGTAGCTGGAAAAGAAGATAATCAAAAATTTATAAGTGAAGATTATATCCACTTACTAAGTAGTGTAAAAAGTATGGAAGATGTAGTAAAAAGTTATCTATATGAAGAAGCAGATGATGAAATAGTGTCATTTTCAAATGTAGATAGAGAAACAATATTTGTTATTGATGATTCAGAGCTTATTACTAATTTAATAGTAAAAAAACTAGAAGAAAATTACAAAGTTAGCGTATGTAATGATGGAACAGAAGCTAAAAAATACATTGATAATAATTTTAAAGGTATTAAAATGATATTGCTAGATCTAAATATGCCGGATATAAGTGGATTTGATATACTTGAGTATTTAAAAGAAAAAGAATTATTCAAAGATATAAATGTGTCTATTATTACAGGTGATGAAAGTGAAGATACTATCAAAAAAGCATTTACTTATCCTATAGTAGATATGCTTAGTAAACCATTTGGAACAGAAGAACTTACAAGAGTAGTAGAAAAAACTTTTAATAGATAAGAAAAAGAAGCGCTTGCTTCTTTTTTCTTATCTAACCATTTCATCAGAATTAGTATTTTCAAGCATAGTAGTATTTTCATGTTCTAAATTAAGTAATTTACTAAACTCTTTTTTCATTTTATCATAACCCGCTTCGCTCATATTATTTGCAACAAAATTATCATGAAGATAAGTTCCTTTTTGAATTGACATATGATTTTCTCCAAAATCCCATACAGAGTAATGTCTACAAAACTCTTCAAACGTTTTTCCATTAGCAACACTCATAAAACTTTCTACAGCATTTTTAAATGAACCACCATTTTGTAAAATCCAGTTCTCAACTCCAACGCCTCCCATACCACCATCGGGCACAGCAGACCTAGCAGACTTATATATATGTTTTTCCTTTAAAAATTTCTTAGCATAAACTATATTTGCTAAAACGTCTATATATTTATCAGGATGTTCTTTTTTAATCGTGTTATATCTATCTTCTAAACACTGCTCAGTAGTATAGTTAAGTTTATCTGTTTTAATTGAAAATGATATATCAACATCAATTTTCTCATCAAGTTCAGCTAAATTAGCGCCTTTGATTCTAAAATCTCCATTACCAGTAATAACCATTTCATCAACTTCAGTAAAGATGTTTTTTAATTTATTTTTTATAGCAGTTAAAGATTCAGTATCATTCATAACTAAATTATCAAGTTTTAAAATTAAATCGAAATCACTGTCACCAGGTACATTAGTACATCTATTTGTAGAACCTGTATCGAAAATTTGATAAGTTCCACTAGATATATCTCCTAAAGAACCTTTAGTAATATTAAATTCTTCTAAAACATTGTTAATTGAATTATTTAAAGTATTCTTAATATTAGTAATTTTATCTATTTCCTTACTAATTTCTTCTTTTTCATCTTCGATAGAATTAAAATATAAATCATTACTTATATCATAATTACTAGATTCATAGTAACTTAAACCATTTAACCTACTTTTTAGTTCTAAATAATCATTATAAGAAAAAATTAAATTCATATTAATATCAACTACAGGAATATAAAATCCATTCTTAACAATTTCAAGTTTTACTTTATCTTCATCCCATTTTGCTATCATAAAATCAATTTCACTTGAAGCAAATCCAGTTCTTATACCATAATGAGATTTTCCAGTAACTCCTGTGCAAAATAACTCAGTTTTATTTAAATCACTATTTTTAACTTGATATTCTTGCTCACCATCTCTAGTTAATAAAAATCTACCGTCATTTTTAAGGACAAATAAAACATTTCCATAGCTATCAGCAGGGTATCTCTTTATTTCGCTTGGATCTTTAATATCTTCTAAAATCATACTTAAATCAGTATCAAGAGGTGTATAGTCACTGTTTAGTGCTGTTCCAAAAAACTCTTTCGAAACAGACCCGTTTTGCAAAATATTATTCAAATAACATATATGACCTGCACCCTTAATTAAATCACCGCTTTTTAAAGAAAATTCTTTTGATGAAGCCTCAATGTTTTTGTTTTCTCTTTCTTTTATTTTTTCAGTCATATAGTATTCTACATCTTCGATGTTTTTAAATCCAGAAAAATGAAAAAACTTTTTAAAAATTATATCATTAAGCTCAGATTTATTAATGTTCTCATTTCGGAATAAATCCAAGATTTCACTAGCGCTTTTGCCATCAAAACTTATAATAGCGCTATTTTCTTGCATATTATTATGTATGACTTCTAATTTTTTTACATATTCATTATAAATACTTTTCTCATTTTCACTAAAACTAACTATCAACTTATCATCATCAAGCGCTTTAGAAAATAAATCATATCCTATCTTCAAATCTTTTAAATAATTTTTAACATTTCTGTTATTTGAACCAAAAGATACCTTAACTAGATCAGAAAATAAAATTAATTCTCGGCGAAACGCACTTTTACTTTGTTTCAAAGCAGGCGAAATAGTTGCAAAGCGTTCACATTTTTCTAATAAATCCTGATTCATTATACGGAATATAGAAAAAGCTTTAGCAAAGTAAGGAAGATGATTTTTCAAAAATATTTTTTCTACCTTATCTAAATATTCATAAGGAGTAGGGTGAGTAAGCATATGTTGCATAAATAAATTTTTTAAAGTTCTTACTTCTTGAGAGTTTGAATTTTCAAGTCTCTTAGTATAATCGCTAATTTTATCAATAACATCGAAAAAATTATCATCATTTCTATCAATTATTGAAATTTCCATTCCCTTATTTTTCAAAAAACTCATAATATAATCTTTTTTTATCTCATCATCTACATTTAAATTTTTCATCTTAGTAATAGTGTTTTTAAAAGAAAAATTTGTAATAGATTCAAATATAAGTGTAAAATCCGAATCATCTTTAGCCATATGCAAGTAATCAATTTTCAATAAATCATCAGATAGGTTAGATATTAAAGTAATTAATTCTGGATGAGTAACAAATTCAGTAGCTTCTTTAGAATTAAAAAATTTCACTTTACATGCATCGTCTTTTATTGAATTTACTACAATAAATACATTATGAGTATTTTCTAGCTGTTGACATATCTTTTCATTAATAATAAATCTACTTTTTATTTCATCATTAGAAATAAGTAATAAACTTTTAGTTAAGTCTTCAGCAGACAATACCGAAAGATATTTATGATCAGATAATAATTGTTCTTTATATTTTTCATCCCTAAAAGAATTAACTATATTAGAAATAGTCTGAGAATCTAATAAAGTGATGTCTAGACCCTCTAAAAGTTGAAGTCTAGTATTATCGCTTTTTAAACTCGAAAAAATATAACTCATATCTTCATATTTGATTTTTTGTGAGATTTCACTATTCTCTAATATCTGTGTAATAAATCTATCATCAGAAAGTTTACTAATAACCTTAGCTATTTCAGAACTTTCTAAGATATTATAGACATCATTATTCGTAATTAATTTATTTATAATATCATCGCTGCGAATATTATATAAAATAATAAACAATCCATTATTATCCAGCGATTTAACAATATTAGGATCAAGTAATAAAGTTTCCATTAAAGACTGATCATCTATAGATAAAAATAAGTTAGTTATATGCTCAGCACTATTATCTAGTATATGAGTATCTGTTAAGATAGTTGTTTTTAGTTTATCATTACTAATATTACATATAATTTTGCAAAGCTTGTTAGAATCAATTCCAGCATTAATTTTAATATTCTCAAGTACATCTATAATTATATTATCATCCGTAATAGTATTTAAAATACTAGATATAGATTTATCACTTAAGTTATGTAATAAAGGAGAACAGAGAAGTTCTTTTTTTATCAGCTCGTTATTAAAAGATTTTATAACAAAACTTAATTTATCTTTTTGTATATGTTCGAGTAGGGTACTATTAGCTAAGCAACCCATTTTTACATCATCACTTTTTATAGAAGCGACCAAATCTCCAAGGCTATTAAAACTATCAACCATCGGCATAATATTTTCGTCTTCTATAATTTGTAATTTTATTTTATCATCATTAATAGATTCTATAACTTTTATAATATTTTTCTTATTATCAAAAGAACCACTAAACTTTTCAAGCAAAATACCACTAAACTTTTCATTAAATATAATATCTTTTTTTATATTATCATTTTCAATTGAAAGAATAATATCTATAATAGAAGGATAATTTATTTCTTCTGTAAGATCAAATTTATTTAAAAAATCAAGTTTATGTTGGTCACTTTTAAAAGACGAAATAATATTTAGTTTATCTTTTTCTTCAATATGACCTCCAAATTGTTCATTATTCAGCAAATTAATTTTGTTCATATCGTTACTTAAAGAAGATATAATATTAACCATATCTCTATTTTTTAAAGTTTGTGATAAATTATTATTCTCAAGAAAATCAATTTTATGTTGATCGCTAGATAAATTCTTAACAACATTTAATGCTATATGTAACGATTCCTTATCATTTTTATTCAAATATTCAGAAATAATGTCTAATTTAACTTCATCATCTTTAATAGAGTCTGTAATTGAATATATATTCTGAGGGTGAAGGTCATTAAATCTAGTCATATTATCTAGAATCATATATTTCTTAAATTCATCATTTTCAACTGATTTACATAAATTTTCAATATCTATTTTACTATTTCCTAATATATCATCAATATTAATAATTGTATTATCAGGTTGATTCTTATTAGTTATTTCAAAATAGCAAACATCTTTCAATGAATCGTCATGAAAAATTTCTAAATTACAACCATCAATTGAAAATATTTTACCTAGATTGGAAATTTCATCTACATTAGCACCAGCAGGTAATAAGGCTGATAATTTATCAGCTGGATATCTATTTTTTGCATCTAACAAAGCATATGCCATCAGTTCTTCGTTTTCTCCGGCTATGCCAATTAGATTACTAAAATAATTATCAGTATTAGAACTTTCTAAAAAGTTTTTTAATTTCGTAAAACTTTCTAAATATTTACTTTCCAAATATAATCCATAGTTATGAAAGTTTGATTCAAATGTATTCATATTAATTACTCCTATATTATATATACATTATATCAATGATTACCTGTTAGTGTCAAAGAAAACAAGGGGATTTGACACTAAAAAACTGTAAGGTTTTTGCCTTACAGTTAATATTTTATAAACTTTCAACTTCTTCTTCAGAATATTCAGCTTTCATAGGAGTTTCTGTTTTCGTTTCTTTTCCAAGAAATGCATTTTTAAGATTTTCAGTTTCACCTTTAAGATCTTCTTCAATATCTATAACTCTCATAATTTCATCAATAGTAGTGTTACCTTCTAAAAGTTTAGATAAACCATCTTTAATAAGTGTAGTAATAGCATCATTTTTATAAACTAGTACTCTTAAATCTTGTTTACTCATACCAGTAGATATAGCATCTTTTATTTCTTGATTAATTAATAAAACTTCTTGTATTGGAATTCTGCCTCTGTAACCTTTAATACATTCTTCGCATCCATTAGCTTGGTATATAGCATTTACATCAAGCCCTAACACTTCTTTAAAAAGAATTTTCTCATACGGAGTAGTTTCTCTAGCTGTTCTACATTTAGGACATAATTTTTTAACAAGTCTTTGAGCTATAATACCAGATAATGCAGAACCTAAAAGATATCTTTCAATTTCCATATCTAGTAATCTTTCAATAGTATTAAGTGAGTTATTGGTATGGATAGTAGAAAGTACTAAGTGACCAGTAATAGATGCTCTAACAGCGATTCTAGCAGTTTCATCATCTCTTATTTCCCCAATCATTACAACATCAGGATCCTGTCTTAAAATACTTCTAAGCGTATTAGCAAAATTAAGTCCAATTTCACTCATAACTTGAACTTGGTTAATTCCTTCTATTTTCATTTCCACTGGATCTTCAACTGTAATAATATTTCTAGTTGATGTATTAAGTGCTTGAAGCATAGAGTATAGGGTAGTGGACTTACCAGTACCAGTCGCACCACTTATTAAAATAATACCATTTGGTAAACTTATCATTTTTTTTACTTTATCTAAGTTATTTTGAGAAAAGTTAAGATTATCAAGTCCCGCAGAACTCATTTTATAATCTAGTATTCTTATAACTATTTTTTCTCCCTCAGTAATAGGTAAACTAGATACACGTAAATCAATATCATAAGTAATGCTTTGTTGCTGATTATTTTGATTTTTAACAATATGGTCTAACTTCTTAACCGCACCATCTTGTGGTAATCTAGTTTCAGTTATATTCATTCCTGAAATAATTTTAATTCTAGTAGTTAGATTCTTTTTAACAGATGCAGGCACTTTTGCATAATCAAGAAGCTCACCATCTATTCTTAGTCTAACATTAAGCGTATCACTAGTAGGGTCAAAGTGAATATCTGATGCTTTTTTATTTATCGCATCAATTATAATCATATTAACTATTTCTACTACAGGTACATTATCATAATCGTATTCTTTAAACATGTCAAAACTGCCTTTCTATTCTTAAATATAATTATACAATAAATTTAAAAAAATAACAATTGATTATTACACATTTTGACAAAGTTTTCACTTTGTATATGTTAAATTATTGTTAGGTGATTAAATTGGGAAAATATAAAATAGTAGTATTGCTTGCGCTTATTACAGGAGCATTCTTTGCTCTCTATGTTTTTAGTAATGCATCAAAAGAAGAATCTCCAGTATTAAGCGAGTCTTATAAAGTAACTATGTTTCAGCTAGGAGTTTATGCATCAAGTGATAGTGCAGCAGCATTTGCAGAAACAACTGGTGGAATAGTTCTTGAAAATGATGACTTTTACAGAGTTTACAGTGCAATGTACACAAATGAAAATCTAATTAATAATCTTAAAACATATTACGAAGAAAATAATATTGATTACATAATTAGAGAAGAAATACTCTCAATAAGAGATTATGAAGAATTAAAAGATTACGAAACACTTATGCTTAGAAGTAATAATATCGAAGTAATTTTAAAAGCTAATGAAATAATTTTAGAAAAATTCGTATTGTCTTAAACCTTTTGTATCATACTAAAAGTATGAAAACAGTTTTTCTTAAAACAATTATTTCATTAATTTTTATAACTTTATTTTTTACAAAAGATATAATATATAACTTCTTTGATAAAGATATATTTTATCCAGAAACTGTAATAAATAATTATAAAAAATTAAATGAAAATGAAGAAAGTACTTATGAAAGTGCTAATTTTTCATTGTCTCTTACAAGAGTCTTATATAGAGACATTTATTCATTTAAAAAAGAAATAACTATTTACAAAGGTTCAAATGACGGAATTAAAGAAAATATGGCGGTTATAAATGAAGAAGGGTTAGTAGGCATCATCAGTAAAGTAAATAAAGAAACAAGTGTAGTAAAACTACTTACAAACAGTGATACAAGTATATCTATAATGGTAAATAACTCATATGGACTATTAAAGTATGAAAATAACAATTTAATAATAACAAATCTAACTGATCATACTTTAGTACAAAGTAGTAATGAAGTGTACTCATCAGGACTAGCTAATCTTTATAAAGGAATAAATATAGGTGTAGTAGAAAGTAAAATAGAAAGTAATCTTAAAAATACATTTGTAGTAAATTCAAAAGTAGACTTCAATAACCTCGATTACTTATACATAATAAAGGACGTGAAATAATGCTTTATTTATTAACTGATTTACTTTTAAAAAACTATTTTAATTTAAATACATTCTTAGTAATACTTAATATAAACAGAAAATCATATTTTGAAGTAATAATTTTAGGCTTAATATTAGATTTTATAATACTAAACACATTTTATATAACACTTTTATTTATATTACTAAAATACACATTATCTAACTTTAAACTAAATTTATTTCTAAAAGACACAATATCACTTATTATATTTATTCTATCATCTTTTTCATTTCAAAATTCACCATATATAATCATTCTTAATACACTAATATATTTTATATGGTATACATTATCTAGTAAGAACATATCATTTAACGAGATGATGAAAAATGGAAAGTTTAGAAGATATAGTAAATAGATGTAAGGGAAGAAAAAACAAAGAAAAAGAAACTAAAAGTCATTCTGGTATTACTACCAAATTACTTTTAAGTATAATATTTGTTTTTTCTTCTCTTATTTATATGAAGATAAGTCCTGACAATAAAGCATTTTATAAAGAAAATGTTTTTACAAATAGTTATTCATTTGTAACTTTTAATAATTTATATGAAAAATATTTTGGTGAAGTAGTTCCAACATTTAGTAATGAAGAACTAGTTTTTTCAAACGAACTTAATTATACAAATATAGAGTCATATGAAGATGGTGAAGTATTAACTACTAGTGTATCAAATCCAGTATCTAATATTACAGGTGGTATCGTAGTATTTATCGGAGAAAAAGATATGTATGGAAATACAGTTATAGTGCAAGGTAATGATGGGTATGATATATGGTATGGTAATCTAACGAATGTAAATGTATCACTTTATGATTATTTAGAAACAGAAACAATACTAGGGGAAACAGAAACAGAAAACCTATACTTAGTTATAAAAAAAGATAATAAGTTTATAAAGTATGAAGATTATAAAAATTAATTATCTAACATACATATTCTTAGGAATACTTTTCTTATCAGGTCTTATTAAAGATGGAATAATAATTTTTATTATTGTTTTTGCCCATGAAATGGGACATGTACTAGTTTCTAAAATATTAAAATATGAAATAGAAAACGTAACAATATACCCATTTGGTGGAATAACAAAACTATATAAAGAAATAAATGTACCACTTAAAAATGATTTTTTACTTGCAATAGCAGGTTTTTTAGCACAGTTAATACTACTAATAGTAATAAATCTAATTAATTTAAACACACATACATATAACACATTCATAGAGTATAATACCCTTATATTTTTATTTAATTTACTACCAATATATCCACTAGATGGTTTTTTTATTTTGGAAACGCTTCTAAATAAAATTTTTTCATTTAAAAAAAGTTATAATCTATCTACTATTTTATCAATACTAATACTAATTACATTTATATTAGTATTTGCTAAAGTAAATGCTAATTACTTAGTTATGACATCATTTTTAATATATAAAATAGTAGATAGATACAAAACTAGAAATTTAATTTTAAACAAATTTTATTTAGAAAGATACTTAAAAACCATTAAGTATCACAAGATAATTAATAGTAAAAACAGTGATTTATCCCTTTTAAAAAGAGATAAATACTTCTATTTTTGGGATAAAAATAGGTGGAGTAGCGAAAAAAAAGTACTTAAAAATAAGTACAAAAATTAGCATTTAATACTTTGGAGATGTTCTTCTATTATATTAGCGGGTACACCTTCACAGTATTCATCAAGAAAACACATGTCATTATCTCCAGCAATTAGATTCCATAAGGCTTCACCAGAATTTACGATTTTAGCTAAATTAGTTTTAAATCTTCTGTCAAATACACTTATATCATTAAGTCTAATACTGGCTGCCAGCCTATATCTAATGTCATCTAGTGCACGGGGACCTTCTTGATTATAAATTCCCAATATAATTCTTTCAAATGCTCTATAATTATCAACACTTCTAGAATGTGCACCTTCTTGCACCGCGGTGTTTTGTAGCAACCCGCCAATATAATTTGATAAGCTATAATCAATTAAGTTACCATAACTATGACCAATAACAGCATCAATATCTTCTCTAGATAACATTTTCATACTTTCTCTAGCATTATTATCTCTAGTAATACTAGCAGCACTCCCTGTATTATAATATCTAACTATTCCGTGAAGTGCGTTATTAAATTGATATTTATTAAGCATAGTGTAAATAACACCATCAAGTAATTCTTTATTATTCATTTTGTTACTCTCCTAATCATAGTATATCATAAAAAAAGCAATTTTTAATAAAAAAAACACAAAATGTAACATACTTGACATATTTATGCATTTGTGATATAATTGTTACATATATTGGGGGTAAAATATGCATAGAGTTTTTATAGAGACAACTAGTATAAACGAAAAAGGAATTGAAGAAGTAAAAGAATTTGAAATTTTTTCAAGGAATATGAAATTTGAATTTGTTGATAATATATGCGCTTATAGATTTTTTGATTTAAACAATGAAGAAAAAATTAATTATAGTGAATATATAATACTCAAAGAATTAGATTTATTTAGTAGTGTAGAACAAAATTCAAATTTCATGGTAAATAGATATAATGTATATGATGTACTAGCATTTATGATAAGTGTTTTAGAAAAAACAAATTGCATAGCGATAACTAGTTCATCAGAAGAAAAAGTGTCTGATAAAGAAAGTGTAGTTAAAACAATTAGTGTGATAGCAGACGAAGTTATAGTGGCAAAACATAAAGCGCTAGCGATTAAGAAAAATCACTCATATAACAATGATTTAGATGCTTATGTAAGTGCAGGAGAAATATATCAATCACTTTCGCACTTAAGCTCTTATAAAACGCTTATTGAAAGTATACTAAATCACGCTAAAGATAATAATGGTAAAATTACAATAAGAAAAGGAATATCTATTCTAAGTGAATATATTAAGTCATTTACAACTGACGCAGAAAGAAAAGAAGTTTTAGAAAGATTAAAAAAGAAAATAAATTAGGGGAAAATAATTGCAAATAATGTCGTTTAATGATATAATTAAACCTCGTTAAAATTGTATATAGAGAAGTAAGGGAGTTTTGGAAGTTATGAACGAAGATGTAAAATTGGTGCGCTCAGTTGCACAAGAAAAAGAAAATACGGTTAGTATTCGTTATAAAGGATATTTAGCTATGAAGAGATTTATCGATATTTGTTTTGCAACAGTAGGTCTTTGTATACTTTTACCAACAACTGTGGTATTATATATAGTATATAAAGTAAAGAAAATTGATAGTAGTTTATTTTATACGCATGAACGTATTGGTAAAAATGGTAAATTATTTAAAATGTATAAGTTCCAATCAATGGTAAATGGAGCAGATGATATTCTAGCTAATATACTTGCAACAGATAAAAAAGCAGCAGCAGAGTACAAAAAGTATAAAAAGTTTGAAAACGATCCAAGAATTACAAGTGTCGGAGCTTTTATCAGAAAAACAAGTATCGATGAGCTACCTCAGTTTATTAATATTTTCAAAGGTGATATGTCTATGGTAGGACCTAGACCATATTTACCTCGTGAAAAAAATGATATGAAAAAATCATTCGATACTATTATTAAAATTAAACCAGGTCTAACTGGTTTATGGCAAACAAGTGGTAGAAGTGAAGTTACTTTTAATGAAAGAATGAAACTTGATCACAAGTATTATGAAACACATAGTTTTAAAGAAGATATTAGAAT
>CAYJKL010000006.1:43081-48548 GCA_964370755.1 uncultured Muribaculaceae bacterium | reverse complement strand
TGCTAGTTTCTCCTTTACTTAATACTTGTGTTCCTCTTCTTTGACGAACTTGTTTAGCGCTGTCTTTACCAGTTTTGTGGTTACCTCCACTTACTTTAGCAACAACAGTACCATTTTTTTTCTTTTTTAACACTTTGCTTGACGCTTTATGTGTTTTTTGTTTACATTTTGCCATACTTCAATATTCCTTTCTACTTTTCTTTCTTTGGAGCCAGTAACATATGCATTTGTCTGCCTTCCATTTTAGGTGCAGATTCAATTACTGATACATCAGCAAGTTCTTCTGCAAAACGAACTAAAACTTCTTCTCCAAGCTCAGTACGAGCCATTTCCCTACCTTTAAATCTAATAAAGGCTTTCACTTTATGTCCTTTTTCTAAATATGATGCAGCGTTTTTCTTACGTGTATTAAAATCACCAATATCAATTCTAGGTGATAAACGATACTCTTTAAGTTCTTTGTTAGATTCTCTTTGTTTCTTTTGAGCTTCTTTCATTTTTTTAGACTTTTCATATTTAAACTTATTATAGTCCATAATTTTAGCCACAGCTGGTGTAGCATTTTCACTCATCAAAACCAAATCAAGTCCCGCGTAACCTGCTAAAGTTAATGCATCATTTAATTTTTTAATACCCATTTTTTCCCCATTAGGGCCAATAACCATCATTTCATCAACACGAATAAATTCATTAATTTGATTCTCATCTTTGTTATTGATATACTTATTTGCTATGTTAAGCACCTCCACTTTAAATTAAAAAGGTAGAGTCTACACTCCACCTTAAAAAACATAAAAATACAAATTCATTCTTAGGTTTTTTACCTACTGCTAATACGCCAGTCAGGTGGATAAAAATCGCTTTCCTTTTTAATAACAATGTTATTTTACTACAATTTATAAATAAAATCAACCTTTTTTACAAATTTCTTTAAAACTATCTATTAAAACAACATTTATAATTTCAATATATTACTTCTTATTTTTAATCATATCTTTTATATAAGTTAAAAATTCATCTTTTTTCATAGTAGTAGTATCACTACTTCCAAGTAATCTAAATGATATTAAATCATTATCTCTTTCATTATCTCCAATTATAACAGTAATAGGATTTTTCATAATATTACTTTGTCTAATTCTATAATTAAATGTTTCATCACTACTATCAACATCAACTCTTATGTCATTATCAATTAAATAATTTTTAACTTCATTCGTATAATCTAAATGATACTCTTTATTTATAGGTACAATGTTTACTTGCACTGGTGAAAGCCAAACTGGGAAAGCCCCTTTAAAGTTTTCTATCATAAGTACAAAAAATCTTTCATAAGAACCAAGTATAGCTCTATGTACCATAACCGGAGTTTCTTTTTCTCCATTTTCATTAATAAAAGTAAGTTCAAATCTTTTTGGTGTAGCAAAGTCAATTTGTACAGTCGGTATTTGTAGTTCTCTACCCATAGCGTCTTTAAACATAAAATCTAGTTTAGGACCATACAAAGCAGCTTCACCCTCACATCTTTTGGCATTAAGTCCAAGTTCATCTGATACTTCTTGTAAAATACTTTCACATATGTTCCAGTCTTCTTCAGTACCAATATATTTACTAAAATCACTAGAATCTCTTACTGATAAAGAAACCCAGTTATTATCCCAAAGACCAACACTTGTATAGAAATCTTTTATAATATTGCAAAGAGTCTTAATCTCTTCTTTTACTTGATTTCTAGTACAAAAAACATGTCCATCTTCAACAGTAATAGCGTATACTCGGCTCATTCCTGAAACAGCACCTTGTAATTCTGCTCTATACTGTTTATCAGACTCCATATATCTAATAGGTAAATCCTTATAACTTCTTATTTTAGATGCAAATAACTGTGTATGATGAGGACACTGAACTGGTTTAAGAACAAATTCATGACCCTTTGGAGATTGCACTCTAAATAATTCTTCATTAAATTTAGCAGCATGACCACTAGTTTCAAATAGAGAAATATTTGCGAGTGATGGACAACTAACTTTCTCAAATCCATTTTTTCTACATATTCTCTCAACTTCTTTTTGAAGCTCATCTTTTATTATAACTCCTCTTGGTGTATAAAGTGGCAAACCTGGACCAACATATTCAGAATTACAAAATAAGTCAAGTTCTTTACCTATTTTTCTATGATCTCTTTCTTTAGCTTCTTCTAAAAATTTCATGTAATCATTTAACTGCTCTTCAGTTTCAAAACAAATACCATAAACTCTTTGTAGCATTTTATTATTTTTATCACCTTTAAAGTAAGCACCTGAACACTTAAGTAATTTAAAATGTTTAAGTTCTTTAACAGTTTCTACATGTGGACCACGACATAAATCAGTAAACTCACCTTGTGAGTATGCAGTAATAACTTCTCCATCCTCTAAGTTTTCAATTAAATCAAGTTTATACTCATCTCCTGAAAACATTTCTAAAGCATCTTGCTTCGACAACTCTTTTTTTATTATTCTTTTACCATCTTTAGCAATTTTTTTCATTTCTTTAGAGATTTTTTCAAAATCATCTTCAGTAATTTTTTTATCTCCTAAATCCATATCATAGTAAAATCCTTCTTCTACTACTGGACCAACCCAAAATTTTGCTTCTGGATAAATTCTTTTAACTGCTTGAGCAAGCATATGTGCACAACTATGATTTAGTACACTTAATTTTTCATCTTCTTTAATATTTATCATAAATATCCTTTCCTAAAATAAAAACCACATATCTGCCTAGGAGCAAGATATGCGGTACCATCCTTATTTTTTCTTAATTTTTTATAACGGCCATTAACCGGAGTTTATTAACTCTCTCAAAAAGTAGTAATTATTAAATATAATTATTAGTTCTCACCAAACACTAACTCTCTTATAAATTAACATTAATAACCGTGTCTTTTCTCACAGATTTCATAAAAATTATAACACTAATTATTTATAATATCAAGATTTAATGATATAATTTTTAAGAAAGGTCTCAAAATGAAAGAAAAATATATCTTAAGCATTGATTTAAAAAGTTTTTTTGCATCTTGCGAGTGCGTTGACAGAGGATTAGATCCATTTACCACGTCACTTGCTGTTGCTAGTAAATCACAAGGAAATGGTGCTATTACACTTGCTATTACACCTCATTTAAAAAATCAAGGTATAAAATCTAGAAGCAGATTATATGAAATACCACATCATATAAAATATACTATAGTAGATCCTCGCATGGGTCTTTATAAAATGTTCAGTAATAAAGTAGTAAATGTGTATAGAGAATTTGTATCAGATGATGATTTATTTATATATTCAATAGATGAATGTTTTTTAGATGTAACAAATTATCTAAAATTATATAAAAAAACTCCACTAGAGCTTGCTGAAGAAATATTAAATGAAATCACAAAGAAAACAGGTCTTACAGCTACGTGTGGTATAGGACCAAATATATTTATTGCAAAAGTAGCTATGGACACAGAAGCAAAAAAGTACAAAAACGGAATAGCAGACTGGAGCAATAATAATCATCTAGAAAAATTATGGAGCATCAAAAAATTATCAAGCATTTGGGGTATTGGTCCTAAAATGGAAAAAAAACTAAACAACTTAGGAATATTTTCTGCACTTGATTTAAAAGATTATGACAAAAAATTATTAACTAGTAAACTCGGTGTTTTAGGTAATGAAATGCATAATTTAATCAATGGAATTGATGAAAGAACTATAAAGTCTTTAAAAGAAGCCCCAAAAGATAAATCATTTTCTATTTCGCAAGTACTATACACAGATTACTTTGAAGAAGGAATTAAAATAGTTACTGAAGAAATGTCAGAAGTTCTAAGCGCTAGACTAAGAAAAGAAAATAAAAGTACCTCAACAATATCATATAAAGTAACCTACTCTAAAGATTTAAACAAATACTTTAGTAAATCAATTTCATTTAAACATGAAACAAATAAAGCAAAAGATATATTCGATTCTTGCATGTATGTATTAGATCAATACTACGAAAACCTACCAGTTAGAAAAATAGAAATACATCTTATGAATATAAAAGATTCATATGGAGAGCAACTTAATATCTTTTCAAAACCAGATGATATTAAAGAAAATAAACAAATTAATGAAACAATAGATCAAATTAAAAATAAATATGGAAAATCTATAATAAATAAAGCATCATCACTATTAAATGAATCAAATATTAACAAATATAACAAAAAAAATAGCAAATAAAAACAGAAGATTTATATTTCTTCTGTTATTTTTTATTCAGCAGATACAGGTTTTACTGTGTAATCATTTCCAGTGTAATAAGCTTTAACTTCAGAATAAGTAGTTGGGAAAGTATCACCAAATTCTAAATCTAAAGTTTCACTTGTTAGTGTAACTGTAACAGTTAACATAGACATTTCTTCGTCGAAAACCAATTGACCAGTAATATCATTAAAATTATCACTATCTTTATATTCTTCCATTACACTTTCAAACTCAGTTTCATCAGTAAATGTATATTCATATGTTCTTTTTGAAATACCCATCAAAGTATTAGTATCATCCATAGCAAATGAATCAACAATTACATAACTAGCTGCATAATCATCAAGCGTCATTTCTTCACTTGTAGCCTCTAGATAAGCTGAAACCTCAGTAGTAGTAACAGTTAACATTACTTCTTCTACAACCTCATTACCAGCATTATCAGTAATTTTAATTTCAATCATTTCGCTTCCACCATCAGCAAGTAAAGCATCAACTTTAGTTTGATCAACAAATTCATAAACACAAGCATCTTTTGAACAAGAAACTATAAAATCTTCTGCTGTTATAGAATCACCAACAACTACATTTACATCTTTAGTAGTAATTTCTGGTAAAGCCATATCAACTATTTCAACTGTCCCTTTAAAAGTTTTTCCATCACAAGTAATTGTATACTCATACATACCAGCAGTAGTTGAATCAATTTCATCATTATTTAGTGAACACGTTCCAGCATCAATTCCTGTAAATGTAGCATATTCACTTATACTAGTTGGAATATTATCTCCTATTCCATATTTTAAAGCTTTAGTTGCAACTGTAGCAGTTGCCTCATTACTTCCCATATTCAAATAATAATAAACTCCATAAGCAACTCCTGCAATAAGTGCTAAGATTAATAAAGTAAATATAGTTTTATTCATACCTTTTTTCTTAGGAGCTTCAGGTGGAATTTGACCTAAACTTTGTTCTACTCCTGTACCCGTTGGTAAAAAAGGATCAAGTTGAGCACTACCAAATGCATTTATATCTCCACCTACTCCTTGGTTAGGATCAAAAATATTCGTTTGAGGAGTTCCTAAATCATCAATAGAAGTCGGTTGCATTCCATTATTTATTCCAGTTGGTGCTGGAGCAACATTTAAATCTGGTGTTGCTGGCACACCTGGCACTGGAGCAACATTTAA
>CAYJKL010000006.1:0-42981 GCA_964370755.1 uncultured Muribaculaceae bacterium | reverse complement strand
TGGCACACCTGGCACTGGAGCAACATTTAAATCTGGTGTTACTGGCGCAGCTGGCACTGGAGCACCATTTAAATCTGGTGTTACTGGCGCAGCTGGCGCTGGAGCAACATTTAAGTCTGGTGTTACTGGTGCAGTTGGTGCTGGAGCAACATTTAAGTCTGGTGTTGCTGGTACAGCTGGTGCAGCTGGCGCTGGAGCAACATTTAAATCTGGTGTTGCTGGCGCAACTGGAGTAGCACCTCCTAAAGTAATACCCCCTAAGTTATTTGTATCATTATTTGGATTTTGTCCATTCATCTTTTTCAAGCCCCATTTCTATCATAACATCATTATACAATAAATTTAATCTATACACAAGGGGGCAAAATAAAAAAAATATAGCAACCACTATATTCTTATATTATATTAAATCTTTAAATTCATTACCTCTATCTTCAAATTTTTTGTATTGATCCCAAGATGCGCTACCAGGAGACAGTAATACAATGTCATTAGCAGATAATTCAGAATTATTTTTAATTTCATTTATTGCTTTATCTAACGTATAACACTCTACACATTTTACATTTAGTTTACTAGCATAGTCTTTAATTCTCTCAGTAGTTTCTCCTATTGCATAAATACACTTTATATTTCCAAGATCATTATTAAGTTCATTAAAATCTTGACTTCTCTCCATACCACCTAATATAAGATGTATTGGATCAGTAAAAGTTCTAAGCGCTGTTATCGTACTAGTTGGATTAGTAGACTTTGAATCATTAAAATATCTTACATCATTTACTTTAGTAACATATTCAATTCTATGTTCAACACCTTTAAAATCTTCCAAAAATTCTTTAACTGCTTTTTTATCAATACCAATTTCATTAATTATCATTAAAGCACATAATATATTTTGATAGTTATGTTCCCCTACAACCAAAATATCTGAAAGTTCAACTATTAGTTCATTATTAACAAATATACCATTTTTACCAACATAATTTTTACTATCATTAAAATATTTTATTTCACTACTAATATCTTTTATCAAAGATGTAACTTCATCACTATTTTTATCTACAATCGCAATATTTTCTTCAGTATGATTATTAAATATTTTCTTTTTACATTTCTTATAACTTTCATAAGTACCATGAAAATCCAAATGTGTCGGACATAAATTTGTAATTAAACTTATACTTGTTTTAAAATTATACATATTAAGTAGTTGATGATCAGATATTTCAAGTATTAAAATACTATCACTATTCAAATCATTAACTATATCACAAAGAGGAATACCAATATTTCCTCCTAGCACTACATTATCATTTGACTTTTTTAAAATTTCATAAACAATAGTCGTAGTAGTAGTTTTTCCATTTGACCCAGTAATTCCAACAACAGTCACTCCTTTTGGAATAAAACTAAAAGCAACTTCCATTTCGTTTATAACCTGTATATTTAAAATACTAGCTTTAACACACACAGGGTGATCCATACTTATTCCAGGATTTTTAATAACATAATCAAAACTTTCATCAAGTAGTTCTCCCTGATTATCAGTAATAATAACTTTGACATTTAAATCATTTAATATCTCAGTATTATTACCAGACAATTTATTTTTATCAGTCAATATAACTTCATTATCTGGTGCAAGTAGTTTAGCTACTGAAAAGCCACTTTTAGCACCTCCTAAAATTAATATTTTCTTATTTTTATACATAATTTCTCCTCACCAATATATTAATAGTAATATTGAGTCTTGTCAACAAAAAAGAAGTGAAGACACTTCTAATTATGATTGATTCTATCTTGTTCTTCGCATTTCTTTGCGTTATTAAATCTGTCAACAGTCCCTACTAAGTATCCAGTTATTCTCCTAATTCTATCGAATTCAACACCTTCTCCTACTTGTTTTTTTGAAACTACCTCATTTTCTTTTAATTTTTCCACTATTTATTCCCTTCCTTCTAACTTTTTTAGTGTATCTACTGAAATTGGTTCACCAGCTTTTCTTCCACAGCGTGGGCATACATCCTTGATTACCCCAACATATCCACACACTGGATCTCTATCAACTGGATGGTTTATAGCACCATAACCAATATTATATTTTCTCATTAACCTTACAATCGACTCAAATGCTTCCAGATTATCCATCGGATCACTATCAAGTTCAATATAACTTATATGACCTGCATTTGTAAGTGAGTGATAAGGACCTTCTTTTTTAAGTTTGTCAGCAAAACTAATTTTGTGACTAACAGGTATATGAAACGAATTTGTATAATACGACTTATCCGTAATACCTTTTATTTTCCCATAAACTGCTCTATCTATATTAACAAATCTACCAGAAAGCCCTTCTGCTGGAGTTGCTAAGCAAGTAAAGTTAAGTCCATATTTTTCTGCAAATTCATCACATCTATTTCTAATGTATGTAATAATTTCAAAACCTAGTTTTTCAGCTTTCGCACTTTCACCATGGTGCTCACCGATAAGTGCTTTTAAACACTCAGCAAGTCCAATAAATCCAATTGAAAGTGAACCATGTTTTAAAACTTTTTTTACTTTATCTGTAGGTTTTAATTTTTCAGAATCAAGCCAAATACCTTGACCCATTAAAAATGGAAAATTATAAACCCTTTTATTACCTTGAATTTCAAGTCTTTCTAGTAACTGATCTTTAATTAATTCTAATTTTTCATCAATTTCAGCATAAAATGCTTTCATATCAGCTTTATTTCTTTCTTTAAGTGCTATACCATGCTTAATACCAATTCTAGGTAAGTTAAGTGATGAAAATGAAACATTTCCTCTTCCTGGTGTAACAACTTTATTTTCATCTGCAACATTAGCAAGAACTCTGGTTCTACATCCCATATATCCAACTTCTGTTTTAAAATCATCAGCTTTATAAGTTTCTAAATTAAATGGAGCGTCAATAAACGACCAATTTGGAAATAATCTTTTAGCCGATACTCTTAAACTAAGTTTAAATAAATCATAGTTTGGATCCTTAGGATTAAAGTTAACTCCTTCTTTTACCTTGAAAATTGATATTGGAAATATAGGAGTTTCTCCTTGCCCAAGTCCAGCTTCAGCTGCAAGCATATAATTTCTAGTTACCATTCTACCTTCGCTTGATATATCAGTACCAAAATTTATTGAAGAAAATGGAACTTGTGCCCCTGCTCTTGAATGCATTGTATTTAAATTATGAACAAACGCTTCCATAGCTTGATAAGTTTTTCTCTCGGTTTTTTCCATAGCTTTAACTAAAGTAAGTTCCATTAATCTTTTTAAAACTTCGTTTTCTTTATAAAACTTTTCAAAATACTCAATAGTTACATCTATAGATGATATTTTAGAAATTTCTTTTTCAATACCAGCCATAGGTGCATACTCTGTCATACCTTCTAAATCTAAAAAGTCTCTCATAATTTCTTTAACAAATCTTTTAAAAGATTTTAGTACTCCAGGAGCTAAATAATAATCAAATGCTGGTATTGACTGACCACCATGTTGATCATTTTGATTTGCTTGTATCGCAATAGCTGCAAGCGCAGAATAACTCATAATATCATTTGGTTCTCTTAAAAATCCATGACCTGTAGAAAAACCATTTTTAAATAATTTTTCTAAATCAATTTGATTACAAGTTGTTGTCCCCATTGCTTCAAAATCCATATCATGAATATGTATATCACCTTCATCATGTGCATCAGCAAACTTTTTCTTCATCAAATAATCTTTAGCAAATTCTTTAGAAACAGTAGCTCCATATTGAAGCATTGTTCCCATAGCAGTATCACCATCAACATTTGCATTTTCTCTTTTAGCATCATTTTCTGCTGAACTCTTAAGTCCTAAATTTTCTAAACTTTTTAAAAACTTATGAGCTTTCTTATCATGAAGAAAATTTTCTCTTGATTTACTTCTTTTTTCTCTATATTCTGAAAATGAATTATATACATCCTCAAAACCATCTTTTTTAAGAATAGTTTCAATAACATCTTGAACTTCCTCAATTTTAATTTTATCTTTTTCTTTAAATTCTTTATTTATATATTTTATAACATTTTGATATACTTTTTGAATTTCCTTAGTAGTATATTTAGTTTTAAATCCATCACCTTCTGGGTCATTATCTTCAACTAATACACTATCAAATCCTTTTTTAATAGCAAGAGCCACTTTAGTACCATTAAAAGGTACTTTACTTCCATTTCTTTTTACTACTAATAAAGTATTTGTTACATCTTCTTCTGTCTTCATACGATTTACTACCTTCCTTACAATTTAATTTTACTCCTTTTTAATTAAAAAGTAAAACCTTTTTTTTACATTTTACAAAATTTTACATTTTTAATTTTTTCCCATTTTAAAACAAATATCTTTATGTAACAAATATGATATATCCCAGTATTTAAAAGAAAAAATAAGCATTATTAAAAAAATAAAAATTATCTGTTTTACACTTTTTAAAAATGTTCGTTTTTCACAAAATTTACATTTTTAAATATTTTTGTATTTTTTATATCACAAAATAAACTTGCTTTAATAAAAAATAAAGCATATAATAATAATGAGGTGAAAAAAATGTATAAAGATAAAAAAATACATATGATTGGTATTGGCGGAGTTAGTATGAGTGGTATCGCACATATGCTTCTTGATATGGACGCAGTAGTTACAGGATCATCAAATGAAAATAATAATTACATAAAAGCGCTACAAGAAAAAAATGTAAAAATATTTTTAGAGCACAAAAAAGAAAATGTAGAAAATATAGATATAGTAATATACACAGCAGCAATTAAAGAAGATAATGAAGAACTTAAATACGCAAGAGAAAATAATATCGAGTGTTACGAAAGAGCAGAATTTTTAGGACTTCTTTCAAAAGAATATAAAAATTGTATATGTATTTCGGGAACACACGGAAAAAGTACTACCACAGGGTTTACTTCTGAAGTTTTTTTAGAAGCAAATTTAAACCCCACTATACAAATTGGAGCTACTCTTCCATCAATAAAAAGTAATATTAAAATCGGATCAAAAGATTATTTAATCATGGAATCATGTGAATTTGCAGATTCATTTCTACATTTTTTTCCAACGTCAAGTATCATAACAAACATTGACAATGATCACTTAGATTATTTTGGAACTCTTGAAAATATACAAAAATCATTTGCAAAATTTACATCACTTATACCTACAGATGGATACTTACTTATAAATAATGATGATGAAAACTCTAAAATACTTCTAGACACAAATACAAATGTTATTACATACGCACTTGAAAATGAAGCAGATTTTACTGCCAAAAACATAATCTATAAAAATAATGGATGTGCAACTTACGATATATATATGAATGAAGAATATATTATATCAATAGATTTAAATGTACCAGGAAAACACAATGTATACAACTCTCTAGCAGTATTTGCACTATCAACAAATTATATAACAGATGTAAATATTATTAAAAACGGTTTAGAAAATTATGTTGGAGTTGGAAGAAGATTTGAATACATCGGAAAATTTAATAATGCATTAATATATGACGATTATGCTCATCATCCAACCGAAATTGAAACAACATTTGATTCACTTAACAATGTAACATATAATAAAAACTGGGCAGTATTTCAAGCTCATACTTATTCAAGAACTCATGAACATTTAAAAGAGTTTGCAGAAGTATTATCAATGTTTGATAATATCATAATAGCACCTATATACGCAGCTAGAGAAATAAATACTTACGGAGTATCAGAAGAACAGTTAGTAACTTTAATAAAAGAAAAAAATAATAACACAGTATTTATAGATAGCTTTGAAAAAATAGAAAATTATTTGAAAGAAAATGTTAAAGAAAAAGACATTGTTATAACAATTGGAGCTGGACCTATAAATGAAGTTGCTAATGCACTAAAAAAAGAAAACTAAACAAAAGTTTTCTTTTTATATTCCTCAATAATAGTTAAATATTCATCTTTACTACTAGCTTTAACTATTTTAGATTTTATTTCTTTAGTATCACTCATACCTTTTAAATAATACATAAGCATAGATCTAAGTTCAAGCGATGCAAGTTTTTCATTTTTATCTTGATAAAGCAAATTAATATGTTTAATCATCATAGATATTTTTTCTAAAGGAGAAACTTCAGTAGGTTCCATACCACTTTCTAAGTATTCTACACATTCTTTAATGAGCCAAGGGTTACCTAAAACTCCTCTACCAATCATTACACCAGCGCACCCAGTTTCAAGAAGCATCCTCTTAGCATCATAACAAGTAGTTATATCACCATTACCAATAACAGGAATACTTACAGCATCTACTACATCTTTAATAATAGCCCAATTAGCTTTTCCACTATATCCTTGACTTCTAGTTCTAGCATGAATACTTATAGCACTAGCGCCCGCCTCTTCGCATATTTTAGCTATTAAAGGAGCATTAATACTATTATCATCCCAGCCACTTCTAATTTTAACAGTTACTGGAACACTAGAAGCATTTACTACAGCCTTCACTATTTCTTTAACCTTATCAGGATTTTTAAGAAGTGCACTTCCAGCTTGTGCTTTAAGTGCAACCTTTGGAACTGGGCAACCCATATTAATATCTATAATATCAGGTTTCATAACTTCTTCAATCTTTTTACAAGCAACAACAAAAGACTCAACATCACTACCAAAAATTTGCTGTGAAATCGGTCTTTCCATTTCATCCATTTTTAAAAGATCAAAAGTCTTCTCACTTCCATACATAATAGCTTTATCAGATACCATTTCAGCAACTACTAATCCAGCACCCATTTCTTTACATATTTTTCGATAAGAAGTATTTGTTATACCAGCCATCGGAGCTACAATAACATTATTTTTTAAAATAACATTACCAATAGTTAACATTTTTCCAGCTCTATAACTTGATCATTATTAAGTAAAAAAGCACAAGCATCATCAGTATCAAGATGAGTTTCAAAAACACCAGTATCAGAAACTTTAACAACTGCGTTAATTACACCACTTTTTTCTCCACCAATAATAAGTTTAACTTTATCATTATGGTATAAACCAAGTTTCTCAGACTCGTTTGTATTAACATGTACGTGTCTACCAGCGATAATACATCCATTAATAGTTACTTCCGCCTTATCAGTTTTAAGAGTAATTTCTTCAGCACCGTCTAAATCTCCACTTTGTCTAACTGGAACATTTTTATATCCAAGCGCAAAAGAATCTTTTTTAGATATTTCTACTTGATTATATGCTCTAAAAGGTCCAACTACTCTAACATTTTCTATTTGCCCACCAGGACCAACTAATGTTAATGTTTGGTTTGAAGCAAATTCTCCTATTTGTTTTAACTCTTTTTTAACAGTAATTTCACCATCAAATAACATCTCAAAAGTTTCTTTTGTTAAATGAACATGCTTATTACTTATTCCTATTTTTATTTCCATTTCTAAATCACCTCAAATAGTTTATCACAAATCAAAAAAATTTGCAAAAGAAAAAACACAAAATGTGTTTTAAATTATCTTCTTAAATAAGATTCCATAGCTTCTTCTTCGGTGCTTATAACAGGGTTTTCCCCATTAATTTGTTGATAATGATAATTTCCATCAAACTCTGGTTCTTTAACAACTTTAGAGTTATCTATTTGTTGATAGTGATAATTTCCATCAAACTCTGGTTCTTTAACAACATTTGAGTTATCGATAACTTGTCTATGATATGAACTAGTTATATCTTCTTCATTAGTTTTTATATCACCAGATGATGTAGAAACATTTAATTCATAACCTTTACCATAGCCTTCATTAGCAATACTTTCGTAATTAACATCTTTCTTAGGCTGCGGAGTATATCCATAACCATCATTTACTATTTCCTCATAATTAACATGTTCTTTTGGTTCTGGAGTAAATCCTCTATCATATCCTTCAACTACATTTTGCTCATAACTTGGCGAAGGACTTACATTAGAATTAAAACTCATTTTTTTTGAAAAAGTCATACTTAGTTCTTTATCAACTAAATTCGAAATGGCATTTATCTCATCTAATGAAAGTTTTTTAATATTAGAAAGCAACGGAGCAAATTTAGTTTTAGGCAAATCTTTACTAAGTTTTGCAATTAACTCGCTTTTTTTAACATTCTCAATATTTCTTTTATCAATTAATGATTGTTTATAATTAAACTCAACTTCAAGCAGTTCTTTTATACTCATATTATCAAGTTCAGATAAAAATTCTTCATAAGGCGTTCCTTTAAATAAACTTTTAAGTTCTTCTCTTTTTTCATCAAGTTCTTCATTAATATTATTTTGAATATTATTTAATTTATTCTCTCCATATTTTTCAAGTAATTCATCTAACTCTCTTTCACTCATGTTATTAAGTTTCTTTCTTAAATCATCAAGCTCTAAATTCTTTAAAATATTTTTAAGGTTCTTTCTCTTTTTAAAAATTCTCAATACAGTATTTTTGATGGTAAATACACTATGATTTCTCTTCTCACCACTAACAAATCTATCATTGACATTCCTCTTATTTGTTAAATCTGTTATACTAAGTTCAATCATAGCAGCAGCAAACTTATCGCCACTATCAATAGCTAATTTCTTTTCTTGTTCAGCATCTAATATTTTCTCATCCAGTTCCTTCCCTATATTTTCATAAACTTTTTTAATATCTTCCTGCATTAAATATCCACTTGTTATATCCGCTTTTATTTTAGGAAGTTTTTTAAATCCATTCCAAAGTTTAGATAATCCCATTTTAGGAACGGAAAATACCTTATACCCTTTTGAATTAATAACTTTATTTCTAAAATTTATATGGCTATTCATCATATTACCTAGTGATTCATAATTATTCATAATACCCCTCCTATTCGTTAATTATATTAGTTAAAATTTCAGTAATTTCTTTAAGTACCTTTTCATCAGTAATGCCTTCAAGTTCAATTTTATCACCAGTTTCGATAACTTCTGATGTATAAACTAGTACATTACCTTCTCCATCTTCAGTATTATCAGTATAAACTAAATAATCTTTATTATTAGAGTTAAGTTTAAAATAATGTAAAACTTCAACTTCTTTCTCTTTCCCGTTTTCATCAACGATTTTAATCATTTCTTTTTCAGTAGTTTTTATATCTTTTTCTTCCATAATAAATCCCTCTTTCTCTTATTTAATTATACACTATAACCTTATAATTTGTCAATTATTCCATCTAAACTAAAACTTTTTGCAGAGATAATTCTAACATCAACAATTTCACCTATAAAATCAGTACCATTTTCAATATTTACAAGCTTCATAGTATCTGTATATCCATAAGCCTTAGTTTCATCTTTCTCACTAACACCCATAACAAGTACTGAAACTACTTTCCCATCATATTTTTTGTTATTTTCAAGTGAATATTTATTAACAAGTTTATTAAGTTCTTGTAACCTTTCATTTTTCACAGACATATCAGTATTATCTTCCATAGATGCTGCAATAGTCCCTTCTCTAGGAGAATAAATAAACGTAAATGCTCCATCAAATTTACAATATGAAACTAAATCAAGGGTATCTTTAAAGTCCTCATCACTCTCACCAGGAAATCCAACAATTATATCAGTTGTAATAGATACTCCAGGAACTTCTTTTTTTATTTTATCAAACAACGTTTTATATTCTTCAAGAGTATTTTTACGATTCATTTTCTTTAAAACATTATTACTTCCAGACTGCATAGGTAAATGCACATAAGGCATAACATTATCATATTTTTTTATTACATCAATAACTCCATCACTAAAATTCCATGGATTACTTGTAACAAACCTAATTCGCTCAATACCTGTTTTAGCAACATCTAAAAGTAAATCTTTAAATTCATATTCGTAATCAAAATCTTTTCCATAAGAATTAACATTTTGACCAAGCAAAGTAATTTCCTTATATCCTTTTTCTTTAAGTTTAATAACTTCTTCTAAAATATCTTCTTTTTCTCTAGATCTTTCTCTTCCTCTTGCAAATGGAACTATACAGTACGTACAAAAATTATCACACCCAAATGTTATATTAACAAACGCTACTATATCTGAATCTCTTTTATATGGAATACCTGTATTAATAAAATCACTATTAGATAAAACATTAATATTTTGTTTTAAATTTTTATTTATTAAATACTTTGGCAAATCATCTATATTATGAGTACCAATAACAATATCAACGTATTTATGTTTACTTTCAACTAAATCAACTTCGCCTGGAGCCTGCATTAAACATCCTGCTAAGACTATTACTAAATCAGGCTTAGTTGTAGTCTTCAAATGTTTTGCTCTAGATAAAAAACCAAATAATTTATCTTTAGCATTCTCTCTTATAGCGCAAGTATTAAGTATTACAACATCAGCTTCATCTAACTCTTCTGTTTCATTAAACCCTAAAGCGCTTAAATAAAATTTAATTTGCTCAGAGTCATGAACATTCATTTGACAACCATATGTTCTAATAAAATATTTCTTATTATCTACTATTTTATTAAATTTTTCCTCTGCTTTTTTATATTTAATAGAAACTTTAGTTCTATCTTTTGCTTTATTTAATTCTGGTTTTTGCATAAAATCACTCCTAAACGTACCTATTTTATCACAAAAAACAAAAAAATGAAAGCGAAGCAGGTTTTTAAGTCGAATGTATTGGGTAAGATATATATTTCGTATGAATTTTAAATTTTGGTAGGATAAAAAATAACCTAATCTTCGCTTTCAAGGATGTATTCTACTACAAATAAAAATACTTTCAACACTTTCGACAAACGATATCAAAACTTATCAAAAAATGACATTTTTCGACAAAAAAAGAAGCCCTATTTACTAGTAACTTCTATCTTACTTTTTCCGCCCATATACATTCTAAGAGCTTCTGGAATATTTATACTTCCATCTTCATTAACATTATTTTCTATAAAAGCAATTAATCCTCTAGGAGTAGCAAACACTGTATTATTAAGAGTATGAACAAAGTAATTCCCATCTTCACTCTTACATCTAATACCAAGTCTTCTTGCTTGTGCATCTGTTAAATTAGAACAAGACCCAACTTCAAAGTACTCTCCTCTTCTAGGACTCCATCCTTCAATATCAACAGATTTAACTTTTAAATCTGCTAAATCCCCTGAACAACATTCAAGCGTTCTAACTGGTACATCTAAACTTCTAAAAAAGTCTACAGTAAGTTTCCACATTTTATCATAGTAAGATTTAGAATCTTCAGGATTACATAGTACTACCATTTCTTGTTTTTCAAATTGGTGAACTCTATAAATACCACGTTCTTCAATACCATGAGCACCAACTTCTTTTCTAAAACAAGGAGAATAACTAGTAAGCGCTATAGGAAGTTCACTTGGTTTAATCATTTGATTTATAAATTTACCAATCATAGAATGTTCACTAGTGCCTATTAAGTATAGATCTTCATCTTCAATTTTATACATCATAGCTTCCATTTCTTCAAAAGAAATAACACCAGTTACAACATCAGATCTAATCATAAATGGAGGAATACAATAAGTAAATCCTGCATCAATCATAAAATCTCTAGCATATGATAAAATCGCAGAGTGTAATCTCGCTATATCACCCATTAAATAATAAAAACCATGACCACTAGTTCTACCAGCAGAATCTTTATCAAGTCCGCCAAGTTTAGCTAAAATATCAGCATGATGAGGAATTTCAAATGAGGGAACAACCGGTTCACCATATTTTTCAAGTTCCACATTTTCAGAATCATCTTTACCAATTGGTACAGAATCATACATTATATTTGGAATAATAAGCATAATATCTTTTATTTCTTTAGCAAGTTTTTCTTCCTTTTTTTCAAGTTTCTCAATTTTCTCACCATAAGAACTAACTTCTTTTTTTAGTTTCTCAGCAGCTTCTTTATCACCATTTCTCATCATTTGACCAATATCACTACTAGCCTTATTTTTAAGAGCTTTTAAATCATCAGCCTCTTTTTTAGTCTCACGATATTTTATATCAAGATCATACACTTCATCAACAAGTTTAAGTTTATGTTCCTGAAACTTTTTTCTTATATTTTCCTTTACAAGTTCTTTGTTTTCTCTAATTAATTTTATATCTATCATAATATCTTCACCCACACTTATTATAAACTAGTAAAGAGAAAAAAACAACAAAAAACATTTTCTGTAGCATTTTTATTACTTTTGTGATATAATTGATACATGAAGAAGATTTTGAAAAAAGATTTATTACAAAATTTATATAGTTATAAAGACAAATTCAATGAAAATAATGCTGATATAGTGCCATGTATCAGTGAATTTTTTAAGTACTCAAATATACCAGAAATAAATGTTTTTTTCTCAAATGATAAAATAATAAATAAAATTATATCTTACAGAAACAATCTACTTAATAACATAAATAGCGGAAAACCACTATCAAGAAGTGAAGAAACATTTATTTCAAATGAACTAGACTTTCTACCATATAATTTAAATAAAAGTACTTACATAAATGCAATATTAAGACAAATATTTTCAAATAATAAAATTGTTTCATATAACTTATTTGAAAAACTAATAAAAGAATTAGTAAGCAGTCTATCAGATATAAATTATATTTCAGTTGCAGAAAAATTACCAAATAATGCAGTAGCTGCCTACTATAAAGAAAAACTTTTTTTAACAAATACATTAATGAGTAATTTATATGAAAGTAAAAAAGAAAAAACATTAGAAAGCATTTATATACTATTTCATGAATTATGGCATAACTATCAAGAAATATTAATTAAAGAAAATCCAACAGATGAATTTAATCAAGCGATTCAAAAAGAAATAGAGATTAAAAACGCAAGACCTAATATATATAATTCAAACTATTTAAGGACATATCTAGAAAAAGATGCAATCATAAATGGTAAAGTTCTTGCAAATCACTATTTAAGTTTAATAAATTTAAATGAATATTTCAACTTACAAAATTTTACAAATTTAGAAGATGTTATCAAAACAAACAGAAATTATATACAAAATCATACACCACAAACATTAATATATAATGGTATTGAGTTTCCTTCTGAAGATGTATTATTAAATATTAGATACAACAAAAAAAGCAATTAATTTTTATTAATCGCTTTTTTTATGGCTATATATGGAAGTAGTGCACAAGTTTTTCTAGAAGATTGTTTATACATTTCATCAAATACATAAGCATCTTTTAAAATTTCTTTATCATACTTTTTATCATCTAGCATATTTTCAAATGCTAAAATATAATCATTAGCTTCATCTATAGTTTTACCAATTAAATTTTCAATCATAATAGATGTACTAGCAATGCTTATAGCACACGCCTCTCCATCAAAAGTTATATCTTCAAGTTTATTATCATTAACTAAAACTTTAACAGTTATATTATCTACACAAGATGCATTATCAGCATTTCCACTTATATACCCATCCTTAAAATTCTCTAGTTTATTAACTGGCTCTTTATAATGTTTTAGAATTAAACTTCTTTTATCATCTACACTCATCATAGCATCTCATCTTCTATTTTTGTTTTATCTGAAAGTAATTCTAAAAGCAAATCAATTTCGCTTTCAGTATTATAAAAATACAAACTTATTCTAAGTGTATTATTCACTTTAGTAGCATTTTTTAAATTTTTAGCACAGTGATTACCTGCTCTAACACAAATATTATATTTATTTAAATAATAAGCCACATCTTGAGCAAATACTCCGTCGACATTTATTGACACTATTGCACTATCGCCTTCAATATTTATAATATCTATATAAGGTATTTTTAAAAGCCCATCAACTAAATATTTTCTTAATATTCTTTCTCTGGCCTCTATTTTATCCATTCCTATACTATTTAAATATTTTATAGTTTCACCAAATCCTATAATACCAGCAATATTTTGTGTTCCAGCTTCAAGTCTATGAGGTAAATCTTTATAATAAACTTCATTTATATTTTCAAAAGATTCATTCATACCACCACCTAAAAATATTGGTTCTATTTCCTCAAGTAAGTTTTCTTTACCATATAAAAAACCTACTCCAGTTGGTCCACACATTTTGTGTGCTGAAGCCATATAAAAATCTACATCTAAATCATTTACATTAACACTAATATGAGGTAAACTTTGAGCTCCATCAACTACTACAAAAATATCCTTTTCATGTGCTATTTTACAAATTTCTTTTATAGGTCTTAAATCCCCTATTACATTCGTAACATGAGCAAGCGCAATAACTTTAGTTTTAGGAGTAATAGCATTTATTACATTTTGAATTGTTACATGATAATCACTATCAAGTTCTATATAATTAACTAAAGAATTAGTTTTCGCAGCAACTTTAAACCAAGGAAGAACATTTGATGCATGCTCACTTTCAGTTATTAAAATTTCATCACCTTGATCTAAATATTTCTCAAAAAAGCCATTTGCTACTAAATTTATACTCTCAGTAGTACCACTAGTAAATATAATTTCATCTCTAGATTTTGCATTGATAAATTCTTTTAAATTATCTCTAGCACTTTCAAGTTCCATATCAACTTTATAACTTATGTCATAATCACCACGATGAGCATTAGCACTATAATTTAAATAATAATCACTAATTTTATCGATAACACATTTAGGTTTCAAACTAGTAGCAGCATTATCAAAATATATAATATCATTTAAAAGTAATGGGAAATCTTCTCTATTCATATTTTTCTCCTTTCATTTTAGTAAGTATTTTAGTACCTACATTAATATATGTTCCTTATTAAATAGTAATAAATTAATAAGTCCAAAAATCAAATAATGTAACTATTATATCACAAAAATAAACATTTTCAAAAGTTAAAAACTAATTTCTAGTAATTTCATCATGTTTATTTAAAAATTCATTTATCGCTTCCTGATTTAAATCACTTAAAACGCTAAGTAAATCTTGAGGTTCAATATGACTTTTAAGCATACTTTGGTGTTCCTTATCAAATTTACTAACATCTCCTAGATTATTAAAATCCATGATAGCTTCCACTAAATAATTATAACCTTTATCTTCCAAAACTTTCGAAAACGCATCCTTTAAAAGTACTATCTTTTGTTCATTATATTTAGTAGCATCTGCAAAAAAATTAGATATAATACCGTCTTCAAATTTAATTACTTTATTTTCTAAAGTATCTCCAGTATCTTGTTCACTTAAAATATTAACAATATTTTTTATATCAATATTTTCAACTAAATCTCTAGCCCCACAATAACAAGAAAACCCCATAATATCATGTTCAAACAACAATTTAAAAAATGGTCTAACAACATAACCTTTTTTATAATATTTAAAATTAGTAAGTTCAATAGCCCTAATCAAACTATCCATCTCACACTTTTCTTTAATTTCTTTTGCATCAATTTTTGCTTTTTCATAATCATCAATTGCACTATTTACTTCTTCTAATCCTAGAAAATTATTAGAATTTAAAACCTCAAAGAAATTTTTTTCATTAGTTATACACGAGAACAACAATCTATTTATCTCATCAGTTTTAGAATTAAATTTATGCTCACTTACAAATTTAGCAAAATACAAATCTATTTTATTAAGAGGAAGAATATCAAGTTTTTGAATCTTTCTTAAATTAATAAATTGCGCTATTAAAATTGCAATTTCATTATTATAACTTAAATGACTATCTTTAGCTAACCCGACTTTCTCCTCTTTTTTTACAAAAGGATTAAGTTCATTTAAGTCACTCTGTGAAATATTTTCATTTATAAACTCAGCTACCTTATTTAAATCATTCTCACTATTAACTCTAACTACAAAAAAATCCAATCTATTTATCATAGACATTTTAGATTGATTACATATTTTTTCTTTTTCCATAAAATTAATAATTTTAAAAATACTAGTTTCAGTATTCTTATTAACTTTTAAATTAATATAAAGTTTCAAAGAATTTTCAACTCCAACATTTCCGTATATAAAATAAGTATAACTTTTTTTCAATGTGTTATCTACATAAACTTTATTTTTTGAAAACATATTTTTAAATTTTTTTCTCATGAACTGACTATGTAAATTATTACTAATTTCAGATATCTTATCTTTTTCCAAATCAAAATGATTTAACTCATTCAAGTAACCTTTATCAGTATTACTTGGCAACACATTTAAATACAAACCTTTATCAAAGCCAACTAAATAATCATAAACCATTTCACTATTTAAATTAAGTCCATTGCTACTAAGTGTAGTCAAATTATGTAAAAAATTTTGTATTTGCTGTTTCGTATTCATCTATAATCACCTTGTAACAATATTACCAAAATCACCAAAAAAAATCAAGAATTACTCTTGATTAATCTAAAATATAATCCAGTTTACCTTCAATAAGCGAATACAAATAAATTTCACAAGGCAAATTAGTTATTTTTTCAATATATTCTTTATACCCATTTAACTGTTTTATATATTCTTTATCGTTAGTATTTCTTAGTTTATAATCAATTATTACAAACTTATCATCTTTTTCAAGAAGTAAATCAATAATACCATGCATCTCATTGTTATCTTTAAAATAAATAAATTCATATTCTTTATAAACTTTTTTATAACTTTTAAGAATATCAAGCCTTAAAAATTTACTAATTATATTTCTATAATTGTCTTTTATATTATCAAAATTAGGATTTTTAAAATCTAAATTTTCTAAAATACTATGAAAATAAAGGCCTTCTTCAATATATTTTTTAGACTTTTTATCAATTAATTTAGTAGTACTTTTTGAAAAACTTTTTTTCAAAGTAGTTTCAAATAAAGTTTTATCTTCTTTAACATTAATTTTTTCATTTTGTAAATTAATATTTGCAGAAATATCTTTTTTAACACTAAATTTATAATCATTAGTAATATACAAGTTCTCTAAATCAATATTACTAGAATAAGGCAAAATAACTTTATTAATAGATTCTAAAACACTAGCAAATGATCTATATTTCATTCTATCATTGTTATTAACAACTCCTGAAACTAAACCATAATCTTTTTCATTTTTTATACTCATAACAAAAATCATTTTCTCTTTTGCTCTAGTAAGCGCTACATAAAGTAATCTTAATTTTTCACTAATTTCATCAAGTATATAACTATTAACATATAAATCTTTAACAAAGGTATTTTTCAAGTATTCAGATCTAACAGGTAAAATAATTCCATACTTATTACTAAATAAAAATCTATCACTAAGCTCACGAATATTAAAAGGTTTATCAAGGCCCGCAAAGTAACAAATCGGAAACTCAAGACCTTTTGATTTATGAATAGTCATTAAACTAACCCCATCTTCATCTTCTTTTTTATACTCGTATTTTAAATCTAATTTTCCATTTATTATATTATCAAAGTAATTTATAAACTCATCAACATTATATAAATTACTTACTCCTTTAGCAACGTTTACTAAATATTCTAAAATAACATTATTACTATCTACATTCTTTATAGATATAATTTTTTCATAAACATTAAACTTATCTATAACATCTACTATTATTTCATATATTGTTTTAGTAGTTATATCATCAGATATATCTTGGCAAATTTTAAATAAACTAGTTTCATAAAATTTATTATTAACAACAGTTTCATAAATAATATCATCATTATTATTAATTAAAAAACTTCTAGATACACTTACATAAACATATTTAAATTCTTTATCATATTCCTTTTTAGATATTTTAGATATTAAAAGAAAAATATTTTTAATTATTTTTATAAGCTCAGCACTTTTTATAGATTCGTCTTTTAAAATACTAAGTGGAACATTTAAAAACTCAAATATTTTTTTGTAGTGAAAAAATGAAGTTCCTCTATCAAGTAAAATTGCAAAATCACTATAAGTTGCAGGTCTATTACATTTAGCCTCTTTATCAAAAACAATATATCCAGATTCTACTTTTCCTTTTATATCTTCAGCAATTTTAAATATTTCAACATCTTCTTTAGGAAACTCATATTCTTTTTCTAAGTTGTAATTTAGTACTTCAAAATTATTATTTTGACCATTTGCAAAATCCTCATTATAAGAAGTATTACCAAAAACAAGTCTATGCTCATCTCTATAATTAGCACCACCTATAGGAACATCCATAATATAATCAAACATTAAATTAATATCAGTTAATACTTCTTCTCTACTTCTAAAATTCTTATTAAGATCTATTCTAACTCCACCAACAAGTTCTCCATAAGAAAGAAATTTATCTTTAAATATATCTGGATTAGCATTTCTAAATCTATAAATACTTTGCTTAATATCACCAACCATATACACATTATTTTTAGAAATCAAATTAGTAAAATATTCTTGAATATCTGATGTATCTTGATACTCATCAATCAAAATTTCATTAAACTTATCTTTATAAAACTCTCTAACTTCATCATTCTCTCTAAGAATATCTATTGCGAATTTCTCAATATCTAAAAAGTCAAAAATATTTTCATCCAGTTTCATTTTCTTTACTTCATCATCAAACTTTTTAGCAGTATCAAGTAAACACATAACAAAATCTTTAGTACTTAAATATTCATTAACATAATCTTCTAAAGAGTCATATACCGTATATTTCTCAAGTGTCTTTATTGCCTCTTTTAAATTTTCCTTAGCATACTTAAGTTCTTCGCTAGCACCTCTTGGAAGTCTAGGAAGTTCAACACATAAATATTTTTTAATATTTTCATACGTAGTACTTTCTATTAAACTATTAATGCTTATTTTAAAAGCATATTCTTCATCTGCTCTTAGTACATCATCATAAAACATTTTAATATCATTATGAATTTTCTTTATAAAGTCAAAATATTCACTTTCTAATTCTTTTAATTTATTAATTCCAAAATAATTTTCTTCATAACCCTCTAAAAACTTATCTCTTTCATAAATTAAATCCAAACTTTTTTGCAAACTTAGCAAAAAATCAAATAGTGCTCTATCGTCTTTAACAAAGAATGTTTTAATAAATCTTACAAATATATCACTTTTTTCTTTATATAAATCTTCTAAAATACCTTCCAAAATTTCTTCTTTTTTTAAACTCAATATACTAGCATCACAAATATTAATATTTTTAGGTAAATCTTTTAGATAGTGATATTTCTTAACCAAACTTAAAGTAAAAGCATCAAATGTAGTAATATAAGCAGAATCAACTTTTAATACTTGATCTTCTAAATTACCTTCTTCTTTAATTAAATCTCTAATACGCTCTTTCATTTCAGCAGCTGCTGCATTAGTAAATGTTAAAACAAGTAAATCATCTACACTTACTCCTTCTTTAACTTTTCTAAGTACTCTTTGTGATAAAACTGCTGTTTTACCCGAGCCTGCTCCAGCACTTACAAGTATATTAGTACCTTCTTTATCTATAGCTTCTTGTTGTTCTTTTGTAAATCTTGGCATAAAACCTCCTTATAATATATCTTTAAGTGGTGTATTTTCTAGTTCCACTACATTTTCTTCTTTCATAAAACATAAATCTTTATATTTACAAAACTCACATGAAACATTTTTTCCACTAATCTTTTTAGGATTAATATCAAACTTTCCATCTACAATACTTTTAGCAGCACTCTTTACTTTATCATAAGCAATATCACTAAGTTTATCTATATTAAATTCATCTAAAACTTTAGCATATGTACTAAAACCATTATTTGATAATTTCATAGATTTAATAAACCTACTACCAGCATATCCAGAATCTATTTCTCTTAAAACATCTTCATCATTAGTACTATAGCCATCAAGTTTAAATTTATCTAATTTTTTAGAAACATCTTCATCTAGTGATAAACTACTAAGCACCTTTTGCAAATAAAAACCTCCTATTTTAAGATTAGGCTTTGCATTTTTTGCTAAATAAATATATATAGGAAGCTGTAAATTAAATCCATGATTAACATTAGCTAAATTTGATGAAACACTTCCAGTTTTATAATCAACTACAATCCCAATATTTTTCTCATTATTAATCTTAAATTTATCAATAATTCCATATAATTTAACTTTACCAGGTATTACATCTTGAACAGTCACGCCTTCTTCAAGTATATTTTCTTTTAAACTAGTAACAGTTTCAAAATCTATAATATAATCTATAACAAGTTTTAACTCAGATTTTAAAATATCTTTAAATAATAAATCTTTATTTGATAAATCACATTCTTTAAAACTCTCTTCATAAGCATCATCAAAATTAAAATCATCTTGATACATTTTAGAC
The DNA here is from genome assembly GCA_964370755.1 of uncultured Muribaculaceae bacterium. Lineage (GTDB taxonomy): Bacteria > Bacillota_I > Bacilli_A > RF39 > UBA660 > CAKOSP01. The sequence continues at coordinate 22,608 of CAYJKL010000006.1, read as the reverse complement.
AAAACAAAATGAAAAGCATTACCAATTATAATAGCAAGACTTTCTTCCATTAAATTAAGTTTTAAAACCTTGCTTACATAATACTTAAAACCACATTCGTAATAATCTTTAACACTTGAATAAGACAAAGTAATTTCTTCATTTAGACTATTATAAAGTTCATTATTTATTCCACTAAAACTATTATCATAATCCAAATACCTTAAATCATAACTCGTATAAAGCAAATCTAAATCGTTATGTTTTTCTCCAAACTTAGTTAAATCATCGATATATCTAGCCAAAGTTATTTTATTAAACAAAGTACTATATGAATAATCATTTTTAAATTCATTAATAACATTTAAGTTATATTCATTAATATAGTATGATGGAGTAAATCTTGTGAAACTAGTTTTTAGTTTATATGAAATATTTAGATTTTTAGTAGAAAAGTAAACTCTCTCAAACTGTTTTTTAAAATTAATATTTTTATTTAAACTAGTAAATAAACCAAGTGTTTCTTTATCCTTATCACTGTAATAATCTTCATCTTTATAATACGTTGGAATACTTCCTTCATTAAACCCTACTATAAAATAATACTTATTATCTGATATAACATCTTCTAAATTTATTAAATCTACAGCATTTTTTATTTTATCACTAGTTAAACTAACTGATTTTAAATCATCTTCTATAATTTTAATTGATAAATCATTTATTTCATCAAAGTCATTACTATTCAAATAATTAATTATTTTATCATATACTAAATCATTATCTAAATTTTCAAGCGCTAGCGTTATATCTTTACATAATTTCAAGTTAATCAAAAAATCAGTACATGTTTTCATTTTGTATATACTATTTTTTTCATCTAAATTTACTGGGATATTAAACATTTTAAATATCTTCTTTAAAACTGGTTTATAATCGTCCCCTGCATTTACTATTTTCACATTGGAATAATCAGTTAAGTTTAATTTTAAAATTTTAAAAGCAAGGCTAGTAACTTCATCAAATATATTTTTATATTCATATATATCATGACTATATATTTTTTCATAACTAGTATCCTCAAAAACTGCATTTGTAAATAAGTTTTTATAAAAGTCATCAAGAAAAACATTTAAAAGTAGAACTTTTTTTAACATTAATATATATGAATCATTAATTCTCACAAGATTATTTGAAAGTAAATCATCAAATATATGATTAAGTTTGTTTCCTTTATAAAATATATTTTTTAATACTACTTTAGCATGTTCATATGAATAATTATATTTTTCTACCAAAAAAATTATTGATTTATTCCTATCAATTTCAAATAGCATATTACTAAGCTCACTTTTAGTAATAATTTTTACTTTAGAAATAATTTTTTCTCTACTTATCTTCTTTAAAAGTTCCTTTTTTACATAATTTGTTGTAATAATTAAATCATAATCTTGATAATTCATAACCTCTCCTAAACTGTAATATAAGTATATCATAAGATTATTGTTTTTTTTATAAAAATAAGATATACTGTTATCATAGGCGTGGTGTAAAAATGACAAAAATCAAAAAAAAGAAATTTGCTGAAGGCATATGTTTTAAAAAAATATTCTTTATATTTATGATAGGATGTTTAATTGGTGTACTTTGGGAAGAATCGTATTTGTTTGTAAAAAGATTAATTTTAGATATGGATGATAAAAGTTGGAGACTTCACAGAGGTGTTATTTACGGGCCATTTAATCCAGTATATGGTTTTGGAGCAGCTTTCATAACTCTTATTTTATGCAGAAAAAAAAGACCAATTTGGGTGACCTTTATAATTGCCACAATAATTGGTGGAAGTATGGAATTTCTTGCTAGTTTATTTCAAGAGAGAATGTTTAGTGCAGTATCTTGGGATTACTCAGATCATTTTCTTAATATAAACGGAAGAACTAATTTATTATATGCAGCATTTTTTGGAGTTCTAGGAGTATTATTAGTTGAATATATTTATCCATTTTTTTCAAAACACATTGAAAAATTAGAACTTAAAGCTGGAAATGTATTATTTTACTCTTTACTTATATTCATGACAATCAACTGTTTTATATCAAGTGTTGCAGTCTACAGACAAACAGAAAGAATGGAAGGTCTACCCCCTTCAAATACGCTTGAAGAATTTTGTGATAAACATTATACAGATGAATTTTTAAATAAATATTTTGTAAATTTAATTAGAGACTAAAAAAACCAGAGATTTAATATCTTTGGTTTTTTTTACTTAAAGAAAAAAGTATAAGATAAACTTACAATAAGTACGATTATAAAAGCGATACAAAATATTTTAACATTATCTTTCATACTACTATTCTTTACATTATATGTAGTTTTATACTACTTGGTTACTTATATTACATGTTAATTATTGGTATCAAAATATTCATTCATTATATTAATAATTTGCTTTTCATTTTCATCAAATAAATCAATTCTAAATCTTTTAATTCCAATAAATTTAAGTTCTTTTAAATCTCTTATTTTAAGACAATCTTTATAGTCGTATAAATAGTTCACTCCATTATTACAAGTAACACAATATTTTCTTTCAAAACTGTCTTCCAAATATCTTTTACTATTTTTATACTTACAAGTTTCACATATTGGTTTATTATAAAGTAAACAATGTTTCATTGTCATAACTTTAACTTTACCATATATTAAAAGTTCTCCAGCGCCAATTATTTTTCTATTAATCTTTTTTAATTCATCAAGTTTAAGTTCAGCAGAATAATTTGTAATACCATAATCTTTAAAATATTCAAGAGCATAACTATTATAAACATTCATACTATAATTAAGTACTAAATCATTTCCTTTATATTTAATTAAATCACTAGTAGAATTAATTAGAAGTTTATCATTTTCAAACTCTTTATCTTCATTAATATTAACTTCATAATATATATTTAAATCTTGGTTTTCTTTATATAATTCATAATTATTTGTGTAATATCTTTTAACTGGATATTTTCTAGTTAAATCAAGTTGCTCACTAGTTCTTACATATATACTAAGTTCTTCATCTTGATGAGTTTCAGTAAAATTATATTTAACATCTTCTTTAAAATAAGTAATATTTTCCATTTGTCTCGTTTCAGTTAAACTTTCAAAAATTTCTCTTCTTAAATTATTTAACCCAGATAATGGAATAAAAATATTATCATCTTTAATAATCTCTACATGAGTGGCTTCAAATGCGGTTCCACCAAGTTTAGTAACTTTTTCACGGATATCATCTTCAGTAATCTCTTTATTTAAAGCATTATCAACAAGTGGACCTTCACGTTTTATATAATCATCACCACAAATAACTTCAAATACTAAATTACTTCCCTTTTTAGCAGTAATATTAATTGTAACTGGAATCTTTTTTTCATTATAATTTTCAAGTGATTTATTAAGTCTTACATCTACAGTTTTAAGTACTATATCATTCTCTTCAAGTTTAACTTTATTTGGAATATTAACAATATCTCCAGCTACGCCTTCTTTAATTATCTCTCTATTTTTATAAATATTAAATACACTAGTACCTTTATCACTTTTATCAAATTTAATTCCATCTCCAACGTGAAGTGAATCACTAAGTTTAATTGTAATATTATTATCCGTAATATTAATTACTTCACCTATTTTAATACCTTTATGATTTCCTCTATGACTATTAATAAGGTTGTCATGTGATAATAAATGACCTGTACCATATCCTCTATTAAATAGCTGCTCAAGAGCTTTTTCTTCAATACTTACATCAACTTTTTCATTATTATAAAACCCATCAATAAGTTTACGATACATTCTAGTAACTACTGCAACATACTCTTTAGATTTCATTCTTCCTTCTATTTTTAACGATGTAACTTTACTATTCATAATATCACTAAAAATACTAGTTGTGTTTAAATCTTTAGGACTTAGTAAATATTTACCAGTCTTAGGAACTATTTCATCATTAATATAAAATTTATAAGGCATACGGCAAAGCTGAGAACAAGCACCTTTATTACCACTCCTATTCATTGCCATACTAGAAAGGAGGCACGCACCAGAATAACTCATACAAATTGCTCCATGAATAAATGCTTCAATTTCTAAATTTGTATCAAGTTTATTTATTTCATCAAGAGTAAGTTCTCTAGCAACTACAATTCTTTTAAAACCTAAATTCGAGAGAAATAATGCACTAAAATTATCTAAATTATGCATTTGAGTTGAAGCATGAAGTTCTAAGGCAGGATATAATTTTTTTACTACTAAACTAAGACCTATATCTTGTAAAATAATAGCGTCAACTGCATTTTTAAAAAGCAAATCAATAAATTCTAGTGCCAAGTCAAAATCAGAATCACCTATTAAAGTATTAACAGTAACATAAACTTTAACACCATATAAATGAGCCTCTTTAATTACATTAATAATTTGTTCATCAGAAAAATTTTCAGCAAAAGCTCTAGCGCCAAAATCTTTTCCACCTAGGTATATAGCATCTGCTCCGTTATGTATAGCAGCATGAGCAGCATCTATACTACCCACAGGACATAATAATTCTTTTTTCATAGCCTTATTGTATCAAACAAAACACAAAAAAACAACCGAATTACTCGATTGTTATAATATTATAATCTAAACTTCCAAGTTTAATTTCATTTGCATGTTTAAGTGTAATAACAGCAGTATCAAATTTATGACCTGGATTCTCTTTATCAAATATATCATATGTTGCTTTATCAATAGAAACTGGATCAGTTGAAACAAATACACCAATATTTTTTGCTATAGGATGCATTACACCACCATGACAATCACAGTCTTCAGTAATATCAAATGCATACTGAATATAAATATTTTCTTTACCTCTAGTAGCAGCATAAGCATACTCAGCAAGTTTTTCATGGAAGTTAGAAACTTTCCAACTATTTGTAATTGCATTTACTGGGCAAGCAACAGAACATGATGCACACCCAACACATAAACTAGCATCTATTACAGCTTTATTATTAACAGTAATTGCATCTACTGGACAAATTTTTGCACATTTAGAACACCCAATACATACATCTTCTTTAATTACTGGAATACTTTCGGAATGTTGATGAAGTTTCCCACCACGAGATGCAAATCCCATAGCAAGCTGTTTTATAGCTCCACCAAAGCCTGCCATACCATGACCTTTAAAATGTGAAACAATCATAAAATTATTATAATCTTTATATTTATAACCTATTTTACATTTATCAAAATGTTTAAGATTAACTTCAATTTCATTATACATATTTTCATCATCACCATCAGCAATAATTACATCTAAATCTGTAAAACCATGATCCTCAGCAGTTTTCAAATGATCCTTAGTAATAGTTCTAGAACCCTTATATAAAACATTAGTATCCATATAACAAGAAGAAATATTTTCATCTTTTAAATACTTTTTAATTCCATTCATAAATTCAGGTTTTAAAAAAGTAACATTACCTTTTTCACCAAAATGTACTTTAAGAGGTACAACATTACTCAATTTAACATTTTCTTCTTTAACTACTTTTTTTATCATCTCATAAACAACATCATTTATACTATCATCTAAATTATTTAATCTTTTAAAATATACATTACTCATAAAATCCTCTTTTCTATATTTATTATATCACGAACAAATAAAAAGAGCATATGTACTCTTTAAATTTATTTTACTTAGTAAATTTAAGTTCTCCCATTTGACTAGTTGGAATAAAACCAGATTTAGAATCAATTACATCAGGAATTCTATTAACCATAGTAGCACAAGTAAGTTCTACTGTATTTGGTTTATCAATAACTAAACTTGTAGAAGGTTCCCCTTCAATTGTCCATCTATTTGTATCAAAATCGTTACTTGAGTATACTTTACCTACACACTCAGTTTCAAAAGTAATACCTTCTTTTGTAGTAGTAGTAACAACTGCTCTCATACCAGTACAATCACCAGTTTTAATTACCATATCAAGCGTACTAGAATTGATATCTGTTTCATGAAATGTTGGAATACATTTTTGTGTTTGATCTACAACAGTTAACCCTAGTTTATCACACATCCATCCATTTACATTCCACATATAACTTGGTAAAAATTTACCACTTTCAATTAAATTATTTCTTTCTTCTTTACTAATATTATCTGCACTAGCAACTTCTTTATCAAAATCTTCTTTAGATAAACCAGCTCCATGAGCTTTAGCAAGAGCTATACCATAGTCTTCTACATTATATGAACTACTTCCTACAACTTTAGTAATCTTTTGAGTTGCTCCCATTAAAGTAGTAACTAAATTACCCCAAAAAGCATCTTGATACCCTGTACCAGTTATCGTGCAGTTATTTGCTACAGCTAAATCATTAATTTTATTAGCAAGTACTGGATTAGAATTATAAGGATAAAATGCTTCCTCACAAATAGTAAGTGCATTTACACCACATTTAGCACAAAGCATTAAAGCGTTTTCACAATCAGCTAGTAAACTCATCGTAGTTACTAGTACTATATCAGGGTTAGTTTCTTTAATTAACCTTTCAGCATCATTAACATGTGTAACAACAACTCCTTCTAAAGTAGTACCAACTATATCTTCATTTACATCAATAGCGCCTACTATTTCATATCCTTTTTCTTTTGCATATTTCATTGTATACGTACTCATTTTTCCGCATCCGTATTGAATTATCTTCTTCATTTATATCATCTCCTATAATAAAATAACACAGATATTACATCCATGTCAAAACTTTACTATTATTATTTACATTTGATTTACTATTATTCACTAAAACCACACTTAGTACATAATTCTTCTACAAGTTTATTATTTTTAAAACCTTCATTCATTCTAATAAATTTTTCACTATTAATTATATCATCTAAATTACTGTCAAATATATTTCCTAAATTTAGTACATTATTTCCATCTAAACAACAAGGCACTACACTTCCATCAGCAAGTATTCCAATATGATCACGAGTACCATAACATGTTCCACTTTCTCTTAAAACTTCATTTTTAAGATCAGGCCAAATAAACTCTTTTCCAAAACTTAAATAAATATTTTTAGCAAGCTTATTATCAAGACTACCATATCTACCTTTAATAGCTTTAAGTATTTCACTTTCAAAATCACTTTTAACCCATAATCTATATTCAATAAAAGTACCTCGACTTAATATTTCACAAACTTCAAATATATCATCTAGTTTATTAATATCAGTAACACTTTGAAGTGAAATATTAAGTTCCCTGATACCTTTAATGCTTTCATACTTTTTACTAAGTAAACTACCATTTGTAGTAATATTAACAAACTTATCATATTTATTACATAAATCAAGTATTCCTTTTATATTACTATGCATTAAAGGTTCCCCTTTTACATGCAAATAAACATAATTAGTATAATCACCTATTTTCTTAAGTACAGTTTCAAACTCTTCTAAACTCATTTCTTTTTTAGGAAGTAAATCCTTTTGACAAAAAGCACAGTTTAAATTACAAACATTAGTTATTTCAATATATATTTTTTTAAATCTCTTCATACACATATAATACCACAAAAAAAGTAGTATTAAAACTACTTTTAGCTAGGAGGTATATATTCTCCAGTTCCTTGATTATCATAAAATTTACCTTCTACAAGTTCCCAAAAACCATATTCTCCAGTAGCAATTAACTGCGCTGGAATATAATGCCTAATTAAAAGACCAGTTGTTGCATCAGTAACTTTAAAATATTTTCTTTTACCAACAAAGTTACGAATATCAGGACTTCCTCCAGATTGTACCAAATTACCTCCTAAAAATATAGTAGTCTCTTTATCAGCAGGTATTAGTTGTCCACCAGTAACTGGGTAATTATAATTTTCAGTATCATTATAAATATTAAGGCCAAATCTAGTAAAGTATAATTCATACCATACATTATCTTTAGCTGATGTTCTATAAGACTGCGTCTTACTTCCATATCCAGTGTAAAAACCAGCACTACTAATATGAACCCCAAGTGAATAATTATAATCCATTCTTCCACCAAATAACCAAGAACCACCATTTTTATATCTATCAACTACTAAAAAGTGATCTTCAATAATATAATCACCAAGATTAGATACTCCAGTATCAACGTACTGAGTACCATCACTTTCAATATATTCAAGCACTCTATATTCTAAATTTTTAACATTAATCGTAGTAGTCAAAGTATAAGAAAGACCAGCATTAGATTTTGCAGTACATATTAAAGGATAAACTCCGATATCAAGTGTAGTAGTATCTTTTATATTACAACTAAATGTACCATCGGAAATACCAAACTCTACAATAAAATTATCTTCTACATCAATATCAGTACCAACTTCAAACTCAAGTTTCTCTTTTTCTCTAATTGTTGGAACCATTTTATCTATTTTCACAATTACAAAGTCACTATCAGTTCTTCCAACACTATCCGTAGTAGTAATAGTTACCTTAGTTCCGGGAGTATTATCTAATATTTCAAGCACACTTGTTCGAGTAAAACTTGGTGATGTAGGATCGCTTCCATTAGTTTTATCAATTTTAACATCAGTTATATACCAACCATTATCGCCTGGAGTACCACTTAAAATTATATCCCCAACAGTAGGATAATCTTTATCAATTTTCACTGTATAAGGACTCTCAACTATATTACCTGCATAATCTTTAGTAGTATGGGTAACTGTAGTAATCGGTTGATCTCCAGTTAAAATATCAATATCAAGTTCAGATTCAAACACCCCAGATAAAGCATCACTACCATCAGTTACTTCTAAGTTAACAGTATCATCATACCATTTATCTTCAATAGGATTACCATTTACATAAACAGTTCCTGGCACTGGATTAGTTTTATCAATCATTACTGGTACTCTTTCACTAGTTATATTACCAGCTAAATCATAAACAATAATATCAATATAATCTTTAGCAGTTTCAACATCATATTTTAAATTTAAAGTGCTTAGTTTCGCATTATCTATACCTGAATGATTATCAATTAAACTCAAATTTTTAATTTCAACATCACTTTTATACCAGTCATTATTACCTACTATACTATCTATATCATATGATAATATACTAGGAGCAGTCTTATCTATTTTAAAATTTATTGTCTTGCTAGCTTTATTTCCTGCATTATCTACTACAGTTGTTGTAACACTAGAAGAACCACTATCAGTTGTAAAATTTCTATTACTATAAGTTACTTCTTTAACACCAGAAGTACTATCAGTAGTATTTGCATCCCCTACAGTAACGTTACTAACATACCAATTATTAGACCCCATAGTTCCAGTTAGCGGAACATCTAAAATAACAGGAGCCACAGTATCAACTTTTACATTAACTTCTTTCTTAGAAACATTACCAGCATTATCAGTTGCTAAAAGAGTAACTACTGAGCCATTAGTATCATAATCTATTATATTTTTATTTAAATTTACAGAAGAAATACCCGACAAATTATCTGTTGCACCATTATGACTAATATTTACATCAGAAACATACCAGTCATTTAGCCCTTTAATACCTGAAATATTTAAATCACTTAATAAAGGCGCAGTTTTATCTACTTTTACAAATACTTCTTCTTCAATTTTATTACCAGCATTATCAGTTGCAGTTATAATAAACGAATCTTTAGCAGTATCATAATCAACTATTGTTTTAGAAGCATCTACTGCGGTAACTCCAGATACTTCATCAGTAGCACTATATTCTAAACTAACATCTGACACATACCAATCATTATTACCAAGTTTACCATTTAAATTATAAGTAATAGTTGGAGCAGTTTTATCAATTTTATAATTTTCACTACAAACTATTTCACTAGTAGCACCGTTTTCATATTTATTATAAACACATACTTTAGAACTTTCACTCTCTAAATCAAGTACTACATCACCAGTAAGTTTTTCACTAGGAGCGCACTTAGTAAGAGAAGTAATGCAGTAAAAAGTTTCAAAACTCTCAGTTTCATCACTATTAGTTACATCAATTCCAATATTTATATTTTCATTATAATATTTGCTTTTATCAATATTACCATCGTCAAATACAGCATCAATATCACTTTCTCCGTTTACATCTAAACATTTAAAATCAGATCCATCATATGAACAATAATCTTCATAAGTATCGTCTATAGAACAATCAAAAAACTCTAATACACTATCTTTATACGATATAGTTTCGCATACAAAATCATTATCATATAACTCATTATTTTTTAAAAATACATCATTAATTTCTTTATCATCGTAATTATTATTACCTAAAAATTCATATAAATTTTCATAAAAAACACTATTTGCATCTGAAGTACAAGATTTTATAAGAAAAAGAATTATAATAAGTATAACTATTAAAACGAGCATAAACATACGTCTTTTATTTTTATTTTCCACTATAACTCTTACTCCTTACTATATATATTCAAAATAATTATAACAAAAAATAAAGAAAAAAAAAAGAATTTCTTCTAATTTTTCCATAAACCATGTAAATTACAATATGCGTACACAGTTTTTATATCATTTTTTGTATTAAGTCTTATAATTGGTTCATCACCTGGTGATAATTTATATATCGTACTAGATAAATCTGTTTCCACTACTATCCACTCTATATAGTGGGCTTCTTCCATCGGATGATTAACTTCTCCAACACTTATTATAGTTTCATTTTCGTTTACAGTAACCACAGGAACATGCTTCTCAACAGCAGCATCTACAGTATTAGCTTCTAAAACGCTCATTTCTTCACCACAACAACTTAAATTTATTCCACTGTCTTCTAGTATAGTAGCAATATTACCACATATTTTACAAACATATATTATCATTATTCTTCTCCTTCATCAGCTTCTCTTACTTTATTAAAAATATTTTTAACTTCATCATATTTAAAATTTTCACTTTTTTGATATTTATTTTCTCCTTTAGGAGTATCGAATTTAGCAGTTAAACTAACCTTAGTTTTAGTAAGTGGTTTAAGTTTGCCTTTCTTAAATAATTCTTTTTCTAAATAATTAAATGTCTTAAGTTTTATATTAGTAACAGCAATAATCTCAGATCCAGTCACATCATCAATAGCGTTATACTTCTTTAAATAAAGTTCGTATTTATTTTCATTATCCATAACATATTTTGTATTAAGAAATGTATTATTAACATTATCACTAAATAAATCTACAATTAACTCATTTAAAGATAACTTAGATAACTCAGTTTTAGATTTAACAAAATGAACTACATCAATACTTTTCTTAACATTCGTATGAAATTTATATGTATTATTTAATTTAACTAATTTTTTATACCTTACACTATTTTCCTTAACTAAACCTATCATTTTTTTTAGTCTAATTAATACAAATAAAATAACTACAGCTATAACCACTATAAAAAATACTAACCAGTCCATTATTATCACCACTCTCATATTCATTTTATCAAACTATACAATTAAAGTCCATAAAAAAATGCAGCTTATGCTACATATTTTTTTGCTTCAACATCAATTACTTCCGCAAAAAGATTTGCATCTTCTGTAATAACATTTAAATCTTCCCCTTCAATCATAACTCTTATTAAAGGTTCTGTTCCACTTGCTCTAAGAAGTACTCTTCCACTTCCATCATATTTATTATCAAGTTCTACAAGTTTATTTTTAATAACTTCGTTATCAGCATAAACTTTTTTAAATTCATTATTAATTCTCACATTAACTAAAACTTGTGGATAAACTTTAAAAACATCATTTAGTTCCTTAGAACTTTTACCACTTTCACTAAGCGCAAGCAGAAGCATTAAAGAAGTTAAAATACCATCTCCAGTAGGATTATAATCAAGCATAATAACATGACCAGACTGCTCTCCACCTAAATTAAAATTATTTTTAAGCATTTCTTCTAAAACATATCTATCGCCAACTTTAGTTTGTTTTAAATCAATATTACTTTCTTTAGCATATTTACTAAAACCAATATTACTCATTACTGTAGCAACAATTGTATCATTATTTAGTTTACCTTGTTTTTTAAACATAGACCCAATAATCGCAAGAAGTTTGTCTCCATCAATTATTTCACCAGTATTATCAACAGCTAAACATCTATCAGTATCACCATCATAAGCAATACCAATATTACAATTTTTATCAGTAACATATTTCTTTAAATCATCCATATGAGTAGACCCACAGTTTTCATTAATATTAATACCATCTGGGTTATTACTAATAATATCAAAATTTATTCCTAACTTTTCATAAACTTTTTCTGCAATACTATAAGCTGCTCCATTAGACGCATCTATTACTACTTTAAATTCATTATCAAAGTTAAACTTACCTTCAAAAATACTAACTAAATAATCAACATACATTTCATGATCATCAAAAGCATATTCAAGTCTTCCAACATTCTCATTAACTGCATTTTTTAAATTTAAATCTTCACTATCCATAAGACTTTCAATTTGCTCTTCAATCTCATCTGAAATTTTCATCCCATTACTTCCAAAAAACTTAATACCATTAAACTCAAAACTATTATGTGATGCTGATATTACAACACTTGCAGACGCTCTAAGTTTAGTTGTTAAATAAGCAACTGCCGGAGTTGGAAGAACACCTAAAAGTTTAACATTAGCACCAACACTTAAAAATCCTGCTACCATAGCGCTTTCAATTAGCTGACCAGAAATTCTAGTATCTCTTCCGATTAATATAAGTGGTTTTTCTCCACTAACCGAAGCAAGTACACTAGCTCCCGCTTTAGCAACTTTAAACGCAAGTTCTGGTGTTAAATTACTACCAGCAACATCTCTAATCCCATCTGTTCCAAAATATTTTTTCATAAATTAATTACCTCACTTAAAATAAGTATACACAAAACTATTATTTTTTGCAATAAAATCAGAAAAAAACAATCGTAAAAGACTGTTTAATTTAAATAATCATCGGTAAGTTCATCTAAAACTTCATCTATTTCATCATTTACAGTTAAATCTACATAATCATCTTCATCTTCTTCAACGACAATTTTAACCTTAGTATCACCAACAAGTTCTACTCCCATTTCCTTCTCCACACTTATATGAACAATACCATCTTTAATATCTACATTAGATACAGTAGGTTGTTTTAAACATCTAACTACAACATCACTACCTTTAGAAGCAATTTCCATTTTCATAACATCATTATAATTAAAAGTTTTACTAGAAACACTTGTCTTTGAATCATTATCATGAGCATACCACACATTTACATCAAAAGAACCATTTACCATAACTTCACTATTATTTTTACTACCATTGAACTTATGATTTATAACCCAGCACCCAAGTACCGTATTAGGCTTAGTTTCAGTTTCAACTCGGTAATCACTTTTACTTGTTTTCTTTACCTTACCAATCACAGCTTTAGTAACAATTTCTCTAAAATTTGACATATATTAATCACCTTTCCTAATTTAATGTATGCAACACATAGACAAAAGTACACTATTTTGATACAATTACCTAAAGGTGATGAAGTATGGAATGTTTATTTTGTAAAATAATTAAAAAGGAACTTGATAGTCTCATATTATATGAAGACGATAAAATATTAATACTACTAGACGCATTTCCTGATGCAGATGGTCACACACTTATAATACCAAAAAAACATTATGATAACTTTCATGACCTACCAGATGATTTACTCGTTCATATTCATAATTATGCAAAAATATATGGTGACATTTTAATGAAAAAATTAAACAAAGAATCATTAACAATATTAAATAACTATGGAAAAGCACAAGTAATAAAACATTACCATTTACATTTAATACCAAATTTCAAAGAAAAACCAACAAAAACAAAAGAAGAAGTATATAACATACTTATAAAGGAGTAAAAAGTGAAAAAAGAAGAAATTAAAAAGACTAAAACAGTTAAAGAACCTAGAAACAATTCAAAAATTAAAGAAGTTAAAAAAACTAAAGAAAAAACAGAAATCAAAAAAACAGAAGAAATTAAAGAGCCAGTTAGAAATCCAGTAAGTTTAACGAAAAAAATCGTTTTAACTACTCTATCATTTGCAGTTATATCACTTTCATCACTAGGTCTTTACTTAAAATTTTTTCATGAGATTACTGTACCAATAATTGAAAACAAAGAAGAAGAAACACCTAAAGAAGTTTGGCCAAAAGAATATTCATTTAATTTACTTGGTACTGGAGATGCTCTATTACATAATCCAGTATACGATATAGCACTTCAGCCAGATGGATCGTACGTATTTGATGATGTATTTGAGTTCATCGGAGATACAATTAAAGAAGCTGACCTTTCTTATATAAATCAAGAAACAGTGTTCGCAGATAGTATGCGCTATTCAAGTTATCCTTTATTTAACACTCCATCAGACTGGGGAGATGCACTTATAAATTATGGTTTTGATTTAATAAGTCTTGCTAATAACCACTCAATGGATATGGGAGGAACTGGAGCCAAAGAAAGTATTGCCTACTGGGAAAGTAAAGATGTTTATGCAAGTGGTATGGCATCATCATTAGAAAAAAGAGACAATATAAAAATTGAAACAGTAAACGGAATTAGTTATGCATTTTTATCTTATACATACGGAACAAACGGAATGCCTGTTCCAAGTGGTGAAGAATATTTAGTTAACCTTTATAGTAAAGAACTTGCCGAGAGTCATATTGAATCAGTAAGAGATCAAGTAGATGTAATAATAGTAGCAATGCACTGGGGAAATGAATATAATGCTAGCCCTAATACATACCAAACTACTGTAGCAAACGAACTTGCAGAAATGGACGTTGATATAATACTAGGAAATCACCCACACTGGATGCAACCTATAGATATAATTGATGAAACAGTTGTAGTATATTCAATGGGAAATTTTATATCAAACCAAATGATTATAGCAAACCAAAGTCCTTATACATGGAGCGTTGCAACAGGATGCTTCGTAACAATGGATGTAAACAAAACAGTATATGAAGATGGTACAACTGAAATTGATGTAGATAATATAAATGTTGAGCTTTTATTTAATTATAAAAGTCCACAAAGAACATATAAAATCATTCCATTTGATCAAATGAATGAAAGTTATCATTATAATTATGTATCTCTTTATGAAACGCATAAAGAAAGAATGACTTCACTTAGTGATGAAGTAACAGTTTCACCTTTAATAAATGAAGAAACTACTGAATAAATTCAGTAGTTTTTTTTATAAATATGCTACTCCACCAATAATGATAGCAAGTAGTATAAATAATATTAATACAATAAAACTATTATTACTTGAGGTAGCATTACAAGATGCTTTGCATTTTTCCATACTTTATACCCTCCTTAAATTTAAAAGTTAAATGAATGCTCCACAGATGATTATTAATAGGATGAAAAGCACTAAAATTATAGCAGGTCCACATCCAGTAGTTTTACAACAGTTCATAAATCATTCCTCCTTTTTTTCTCTATTCATTATATTGTATGGCTAATATTAATAAGGGTGAGGGAAAAAAACGTAAAATAAGCAAAATTTATTGTATTACCTTTTGAATATTGATATAATGTCTTTAGGAGGTAAGATAAATGAAGAAAAATTTGAAAATATTAAGTTTATTAACAATAAGTTTAATACTAGTTACAGGATGTGGTACAATACCTACTCTTGAAGATGGAAAGGAAGCAGTTGTTACATTTGAAAACGATGATAAAATAAGTGTTGATGACCTATATAATGAAGTTAAAGCAAACTACGCTTTAGAACAACTTATAACAATGGTTGATACTCATATTTTTGAAAGTGAATTCAAAGATGAAATCGAAGACGCAAAAGCATCTGCTACTGCTAACATTGAAGGTATGATAGCATCTTACGGTGGTGAAGAAGAATTACTTGCAGCTATTCAAAGTTCAACTAATTTTTCAACAATTGAAGCTTATGAAGATTATTTATATATAAGTAACTTACAAAGTCATGCAATCGAAGAATACGCTAAAGATCAAATAACTGAAGATCAAATTGAAAAATATTACAATGAAGAAGCTAAAGGCGACGTTGAAATTAATCATATTTTAATAGCACCAGCAGCATCATCAACAGCTACTGAAGAAGAAATTACTGAAGCTGAAGATGCAGCTAAAGCTGAAATTAATGAAATCATTAATGCTTTAAAAGAGTCAGACGATGTTGAAAAAACATTTGCTGAACTTGCTGAAGAAAAATCAGACGATACTACAACAGCAGCTGATGGCGGATCACTTGGAAAAATCAATTATGATTCACTAGATGATAGTTATAACGAACTAATCGATGCAGCTCACGAGCTTAAAGATGGAGAGTACTCAACTGAAGTAATAACTACTGAACTTGGTTACCATGTAATACTTAAAGTTAAATCTCATGAACTTGAAAGTCTTGAAGATTTAAGTGATGAAATCAGAGAAAAATTATCAGAAGATTTACTTTCATCTGATCCAACAATTACTCTTGATGCATTAGAATACTACCGTGAAACTTACGGTGTAGAAATCGTTGATACTGAGCTTAAAGACCAATATGAAGCATTCATAAAAGAATTAAGAGCATCATATACAACAAGTGCAGAATAAAAAAAAATCTGAGAATACTCTCAGTTTTTTTGTGCAATAAATTCATTTACCAAAGAAGATTCATAGCCTTTCTTAAGTAAATCATAATACAATTTATTTTTAATATCTTTTTCAGATAAACTTTTTCTTAAATACTTTCTTAAAAGTTTATCGTAATCTTTTTCAATTAACTTAATATCACTTTCTCTATTATCTTCAAAATAATCATTTATATCAACGTTATAACCAATGTTCTTAAGATAAATACCAAGCCTATTTTTAAGTTCCCTATGAGAATATTTACTATTCTTACTTTTCTTAAGAACAATCTTCTCCACCCTTGCATCCCAAACTTCAATATCAACAATATCTATCTTTGCATCTATTTCTAAACTACTAAAACCCAAATTAATTAAATCCTTTTTAATCTTTAAAGGCCCATCTAAACTAAGATTAAGTTTATCATTAATATACGCAGTTAAATAATTATCATCATTAATTAAATTTACTTTTTTAAGTTTAGTCAAAACAACATTTATCTCATCGTCATTTAACTTCTCTTTTCTTAAAGAATCAACAATTTCCTTCTCACTTCTAAGTTTCTTCCTAATCTTCTTAATTAAAACTTCATACAAAACCATTAACTTATCGTAAGACTTCATATCATCAAGCATTTTACTATCAATTTCTTTTTTAAGTAATAACTCATACTTAAGTATAGTTTCACCTGAAAAAAGAAAAGGATTACCCTCTTCTAATTTAACTTCATATTTACCATTTTTCAAAACTTTAATTTTTTCAATTTTCATATTATTTAAGTTCAAAACTTTTATAGTTCTCACAAACTTCATCAAGTTCTTTTAAAAGTTTTTCAATTTCTCCTTTAGTTTTAAGTCTACAACCACTAGCGTACTTATGACCTCCACCATTATGTTTAGAAGCCACCTCATTTATAATAGGCCCTCTACTTCTTATATTAACTTTATAAACTTCATTACGTTCATCAAACGTTATAAAACACCAACAAATAAGTTCTTTAATGAAATAAAAATCATTAACCATATTAGATGGCGTTGAAGAATCAACTCCATATTTTTTTAAACTATCAGCTTCAATAATTATATGACCAAAATTATTATCAGAAATATTCATATTAGCAATTATATGAGAATAAAATTTAAGATCAGTAAAACTTCTTTCATATAAATAATCATAACTAGCAACAAAATTAAACGGATATCTTTCTAAAAGTTCAGTAACTGTATTAAATGTAGAAATAGATGTATTCTTAAGTAAAAATCTATCACTATCAAAAACCATTCCTAAAAATAGAGCTTCAGCTATCTTAGTATCCATAACCATCTTACTGTTAAGTAAAAAGTTAACAAGCATTTCACAAGTACTAGACTTAGTATCATCTGTCCAATCTACATCTCCAACTATATCCTCCGCTGGGTGATGATCAATTTTTAAAATTGCATCATACGATAAATCTTCGATTCCATCGATCCTTGCAAAATTAGGTAAATCAAGTACAACTAATAAAGCACCTTCTAAGGCACCAAAGTCATCAACTTTATCAAGGGCTCCTAAATACCTAAATTTTGCAACCCCAGCGCCCACTGCTAAAACTTCCTTTTCTGGAAAAGTAAGTTTTATAGCATCTCTTAAGGCAATTTGTGATGCAAGAGCATCAGGGTCTGGACCCACATGTCTTGCAAGCACAATCTTGTCATACTTCTTTATTATTTTATAAATATCTTTATATACGTCTTTTTTAATATTAAACACCATTTTCTATTTCTTCAGTTCCATAAGTTCTAAAGCTATCATTAACTCTTCATTAGTTGGAACAACATATATTTCAAAAGCAGAATCATCAGTTGATATTTTTCTAAACTCACCTCTAAAATCATTTTTAGATTCATCAAGTTTAAGACCAAGTGAAGCAACTCTTTCAATTATCATTTTTCTCATAACTTTAGCATTTTCACCAACTCCAGCAGTAAGTGTCATTACATCAGCACCACCAAGTAGATTATTATACATTGCTATATAGTTAGCAATCTTTTGTGCGTACATATTTTGAGCAAGGTCACATCTTTTGTTACCTGCTTCAATTCCATCTTCAATATCTCTATTATCACTAGAAACTCCAGATATACCAAGCAGACCACTTTTTTTATTTAAGTCATTAGTAACTTCTTCAACACTTCTTCCAGTCTTTTTACACATAAACTCAATTACTGATGAATCAATATCACCACTTCTAGTACCCATCATAAGTCCAGCAAGTGGAGTAAAGCCCATAGATGTATCTACTACATTACCAGCGTTAATCGCAGCAATAGACGCTCCATTACCAATGTGACAAGAAATAACTTTTAAATCATTTCTTCCAAGTTTTTCACTTATAGTCATATTTACAAATTTATGACTAGTTCCATGAAAACCATATTTTCTAATTCCATACTCAGTATACCACTCATATGGTACTGGATATAAATAAGATTCTTCTTTCATTGTACTATGAAAAGCAGTATCAAATACTCCTACCATAAATGCATTTGGTAAAATTTCTTTAAACGCTCTTACCCCAACAATATTTGCTGGATTATGAAGAGGAGCTAACTCATTATATTTTTCAATACCTTTAATAGTATCTTCAGTTAAAACAACTGATTTACTAAACTCAGCACCACCATGAACTATTCTATGTCCTACGCCTTCAATTTCATCAAGTGAAGCAATAATTTTCGCATCAATAAGTTCATTAATTAAAATTGAAACAGCTTCTTTATGATCTTTAACAGGTATTTCTTTACTTACCTTTTCTCCATTAAATTTATAAGAATAAAAACTTCCATCTATTCCTATCTTTTCAAAATTACCAGCGGTAATTACTTTTTCTTCAGGTAATTCTAAAAGTGTAAACTTAAGTGAAGAACTACCTGCATTAATTGCTAATATTTTCATTTTTTCATCTCCTAAATCTATTATACAAAAAAACTAGAATATAATCTAGTCTTTTACTTAATTTTTAAGATAAGTATTATTTTAAAAATTCATTCTATTTTTTTCTACTATTTTGATTAGTATGTGTCATATTATAATTTGTATCAATAACTTCTCTAGTTGTTGAATACAAATTATAACCATAAGGATTAAAATACTCTTCTCTCATTTTCTTACATTTATCAGTGCAAGTTACATCAAAGCCTTTATACTTATAATTATTTAGTTCCATAAAAAATCACCTATTAATATTATGGTGATTTTTTCATTATTTATAACAAATCATTAAATTTATTTTCTTCTTTTAAGTTAATATATTCTAAGTTATCCATTATCTCATCAAGTATAGCATCATAATCAAACATAGTCTCATATTTAGCACACTTTTCTCTATCAGGATTAATAACAGGATGTTTAGGTACAAATATAGTGCAGCAATCTTCAAAAGGTTCAATACTTATTTCATAAGTACCAAGTTTTCTAGCAACATCTATAATTTCAAGTTTATCAAAACAAGCAACAGGTCTTATAACAGGTATTTTTACTACTTCATTAATAGCTTTCATACTAGTTAAAGTTTGACTAGCAACTTGCCCAATAGATTCACCATTAATAATAACGTGACATTTCTTTTTATTTGCAATACGCTCCATAACTCTATACATCATTCTTCTCATAATAGTAATTAAATACTCATGATCAATACTTTTTAAAATAGTTTCTTGCATTTTAGTAAAATTAACAACATACATACCCATACTAGTATCATATTCTTTTAAAACTTTAGCAAGTCTTTTAACTTTATCTTTAGCCTTCTCACTAGTATGAGGAGGAGAATCAAAATAAACCGCATCTAAAGATAAACCACGCTTAATACCAAGATAACCCGCAACCGGAGAATCAATACCACCAGAAAGCATTAACAAGCCTTTTCCTTGGGTACCCACCGGGTATCCCCCTAGACCTTTTATTTTATCAAAATAAAACACTGAGGCATCTTTCCTAATCTCAACATTTATTAAAACATCCGGATTATGCACATCAACTTTAACTGTTTTTTTTGATTTTAAAATAAAAGTGCCCAGGCTTCTAGAGATTTCCATACTATCCATCGGATACTGTTTAAAACTTCTTTTAGTTTCAACTTTAAAAGTTTCAAACTCACCAAGACTTTCTAAAACTTTTTCTTTAACTACATCTAAATCATTAGTATCAAGCATATATCCAACGTTAAACTCATGAATACCAAATACTTTCTTAAGTTTACTAACAACTAAATCAAATTCATTTGTTTCAATAAACATTCTACCATGATCATAATTAATTAGAGCATCTAAAGAACCTAAAGAAGATTCAATATTAGTTTTAAGTTTTTTTATAAAATAATTAAGATTATCTCCCTTAGTAGATAATTCACCATATTTAATAATTATAATTTTTTTCATATAACACCAACTTCACTAGTATTCTATCAAATAAACACAAATAAATCTACTATAACTTCTAAATGTTAATAACGTCGGGTGGCGGCCAGACATTCGCCTGGCAAATTCGCCACCTTACTCCGGTTTTAGCCTACGATGAACGGATCAGCAGAGCTTCCCGTTCCACTCAATATTTTCGCAGAGGAGGCCAGATACAAGACAGGACGGACGCCATACCCACTCTGCGAGTAAGACGCATTCGCATTGCCGTTGTAGTACACAAGCCACGCACTCGAGGAATTAGACGAGCGATGCGAAATTGTCCACTCATAATCCCCTAAAAACATCCAATTATTAGCTGGAATATTATTAGTATCATAATTATACAAATCAATTGTCCAAGCAGTACTATAAGCTGCATATCCATAATCACTTGGATACATTAAACCAATACTTTCTACTGTAGTTGTTGCATACGAATTATTGTAACTTATATTACTTTTTTCTGCGGTTAAATGCTCACTTGCTATCATTCGATTAACACTTGTAGTTCCTAGGTTCCAAGTAGTATCTACTACCATACTTTGATAATTTGCTGGTATTGTATTATAAAAATCATTATTAAGGTATATATTTAAACTAGCATTTGCCCAGTCATTTACATTTCCATCATCCCAAGCCATATCTCCTATATTTGTATTTTTAATAAGTTTCATTTCATAACCATTTCCATTATCAAAGTAACCTATTATTCTGTATACGTTTTCTGCAGGACATGGTGATACAACACTTCCAAAGCATACATAGTTATTTGCTACTACTGCATTTGATCCAGAATATCTATAACTATTATCATTTGCTCCATTTGCGAGACTTGGATCATGATAAAATAAACCATTAGTATCATTATGAGACGCTATTAATATTTCAATATCTGTCATTCTCTTATCTTTTTCAAGCATTAATTTGGATTCTAGCGTTTTACTCATATTACCACTTTGATCAGTTGATAAATTTACAAATGTAATAGTCGCTGTCCACTCTTCTGATATAAGTGTTTCACTTGTTATTTCTTCAAGTTCTTTAACTTTTAATACTCCATTAAAGGTAGTTATATCATAACCAGTAACTCCTCCACTTGTTTTTTCTGTTAAACCAGGTATTGCTACTTTTGCTCCGCTTGGATCTGTAATGTTTAGTAGTATTTCTGCTTCGCTTGTTGGAGATGTATATACAAAAGTATTATTTGTTATTTCAAAATATACATTATACGTTTCGGTAATCGCTGCTGTTTCATAAGAACCTACTGTAAGTGTTGCTGTACTTGTAGTAGAACCTGTTACATTTCCCCCGCCCTCTGCTAAAGTAACTGGGTTAACGTTTAGTGTTATATCATCACCTTTAGTAAACGTAAGTGCTGTAGGTGCATCAGATACTATATCAACGTTCGTTGTAGCACCATCTCCTATAA
>CAYJKL010000005.1:0-58660 GCA_964370755.1 uncultured Muribaculaceae bacterium | reverse complement strand
CATTTATTGTGGCCCGTTGGTGAAATGGTTAACACACATGCCTTTCACGCATGCATTCACGGGTTCGAACCCCGTACGGGTCACCAATGTGATTATAAAAGATCTTTAATAGATCTTTTTTTTATTTCCTAAATCAATAGAATAGACACAAAAAAACTAACCATAAGGTTAGTTGATTTTTTAATGGCGGAGTAAGAGAGATTTGAACTCTCGCACCAGTTGCCCGGTCTACACCCTTAGCAGGGGCGCCTCTTCAGCCTCTTGAGTATTACTCCAAATAAATTGCTACTACTTAATTTTACCTTAAATAGTGCAACTTGTCAATTAATTATTTACAAGAGCTTCTAAATTTGATATAAATTCTTGCATTACACTCAAATAATCAGTGTTTTCTGGCTCATTATATAGTGTATTTGTATTAATAGCAGTAGCATTATAACTATCAACTAAAGTGTTAATTACTTCATTAGTATCTCCGTATTCATTAACTAAGCCTAAATAATTACCATTTTTAAAATTATTTTGAATAGTACCAAGAGTATCTTCGCTTAAATTATTTTCATTTTCTAAAGATATAACATTAAAACCATAATTTTCTAAATATAAATATGCATCAGATGAAACAACCAAAGTATTATTGTTATCATTTGTAGCATCATTTCCAATTTTTCTTAAATCAGCATCCATAATAGATAATATTTCTGCTAAAGTATCATAATTACTTTCAATAGATTCTAAAACCTCAATATTTTCAATATAATTTTTCAAACTATCTCGAATATTTTTAGCTATCATTAAAGCATTATTAGGACTTAACCATAATTCTTCTTCACTACTACTAATAGCAAGCGTATAAGTAGCATCTATTAGTAATATATTATTATTTTCATCAACAAAATTCTTAGCAATATTTTTTTCGTTATTTAAACCGTTATATATAAATAAATCATTTTCAGAATATTCTTTTATTTGTTTATCAGTAAGCTCATACTCCGAAATATTAGTATCTTTTGGATAAATACTGTTAATAGTAGAATAATCACCATAAATATAATCCATCATGTATGTTATCGGATAAGTAGTAGAGTATATAACAGGGTCATTCAGCTTATCCTGAGTAAAAATACACCCGGTTCCTAAAAAAACAAGCCCTACAAGCAATAATATAATTTTCTTCATTTAATTTTTTCTCCTCTTTTAATTACAGGGTCATACCCATATTTCTTTGATAGTGGATTACATCTAAAAATTCTTTTAATACCTAAATAAAGACCACTACAAACCCCATATTCATTCAATGCTTCAATCATATAATTACTACATGTTGGAGTAAATCTACAATGCATATGAGATGCAAGAGGAGTCTTTTGATATAGATGTATTATTTTAATAATTAAATTTTTCATTAAACCACCTAGTATAATTGTATCAAAATTTGCACTGAAAGTCTATTAATTTTTTTCCATACATGTTATAATAATTAAAGAATGGATTGATAATATGGATTTTTTAGAGAAATATAATATATATATAAATGATAAGGATTTACTTGAAACAGCCTTAACTCATACATCGTTTTCAAATGAAAATAAAAACGCAACTAATTATGAAAGATTAGAGTTTTTGGGAGACGCAATACTTCAGTTAATAATAAGTGAATATTTTTATCGTAATACAATACTAAAAGAAGGGGATATGACAAAACAAAGGGCATCATATGTTTGTGAATCAGCTCTTAATTTCTATGCAGAAAAGATTGAAATAAAAAAATATGTAAAAGTAGGCCACGGTCAACAAAGTAACATAAATGATACAATATTAGCAGATATATTTGAAGCCATAATAGGAGCCATATACTTAGATCAAGGTTTTGATACAGCAAAAGACTTTATATATAAAGTAGTAGTTCCTGAAATAATATTAGAAACTAGATTTTTTGATGACTACAAAACACTTCTACAAGAATTAGTACAAACAAGTAAAAAATCAATATCGTATAATTTAGTAACCGAAGAAGGTGAATCTCATGACAAAACTTTTACAGTAGATGTAATAATCGAAAATAAAGTTTACGGAAGAGGCATCGGGAAAAGTAAAAAAGAAGCTGAACAAAAAGCAGCAAAAGATGCGTACAGCAAGAGTGTAAAGTAGGTATAAATAATGTATTTAAAAAGTATAAAAGCATTAGGGTTTAAATCTTTTGCAGACAAAACAAACGTAGAATTTAACAAAGAAATAACTGCAATTGTAGGACCAAATGGATCAGGAAAAAGTAACGTTGTAGATGCAATAAGATGGGTTCTGGGAGAGCAATCAGTAAAACAACTAAGAGGTTCAGAGGTAATGAGTGATGTTATATTCTCTGGATCATCTTCTAGAAACGCATTAAAAAAAGCAAGTGTAACCTTAACATTTGATAATAGTGATAAATATTTAAAAAGTGATTTTGATGAAATAGAAATTAAAAGAGAAGTTTATAAAACTGGGGAAAATGAGTATTACATAAATAATATAAGAGTAAGGTTAAAAGATATACATGACCTATTCCTAGATACAGGAGCAGGACAAGGGGCTTTTAATATAATTTCTCAAGGAAACATAACTGAAATAGTAAATTCAAAAGCAAGCGAAAGAAGGGTAATCTTTGAATCAGCTGCTGGAGTTTTAAAATACAAAAAACGTAAAGAAGAAGCTATAAAAAAACTAGATAAAACAAAAGATAATCTAGCAAGTATAAAATTACTTATAGACGAACTAAGCAAAACTGTAAAACCACTAAAAAAACAAAGTGAAGACGCTAAAAAATACTTAAAACTAAGAGAAGAAGTTGAAAATATAGAAATAGCTCTTATTTCAGTAGACATTGAAGATTCTTATCAAAGATATAACATATTAAAAGATGAAATAAATTCATTAAATAAAAAAATTGAAGATTTTAGCAAAGAATCGTTAACCAGTAAAATAGAAAAACTAAAATTAGAAATAATAAAAAACGACGATAAAATAAGCGACATTAATACAGAAATAATTAAAATAAATGAAGAAATAAACAAACTTTCAAGTGAAAAACAAATTACTATTGAAAGACAAAAATATAGTAATAACAAAGGTAAAATAAATGAATCGTTAGTTATACTAAAAGAAAAAGAATTAGAAGTTAAAAATAAATTTGATATATTAAACAATGAAATAACAAACCTAGTAGCAGATAAATCTAATTTAAATAAAGAAGTAGATGAACTAACAAATTTAGTAATAAAACTAAAAATTAAAAAATCAACATCTAACTCTTTAGTAGATGCACAAAGCAAAGAACTTCTATACCTGCAAAATAAAATAGAAATAACTGAAAATAATATAATAAATGGAGAATTATACCCTAAAGGCGTTAGCGCAATATTAAATAATCCAAAATTTGATAAAGTTCACGACATAATTGGAAATCTAATAGAAGTTCCAGAAGAATATAAAACAGCAATTGGAATTACGCTAGGACAATCTGTAAATTTCATTGTAGTTGATGATTTTAGCGAAACAAAAAAATGCATAGATTATTTAAAAAATAACAATCTAGGAAGAGTAACATTTTTCCCTTTAGACACTATAAAAAGTAGACTAATAGATAAAAAAATAATAGAAATGTTAAATGATGAAAAAGACTTTATCGGAATTGCATCTCAGCTAGTAAAGTTTGATAAAAAATACAAAAATATTATCGAAAATCAATTAGGAAACGTAATTGTGGTAAAAGATATAGACTCACTAAATAAAATCGGTAAAAAACTAGAATATAAATATAGAATCATATCATTAGATGGTGAAATATTATATGCAGGCGGAGCAGTCTCTGGAGGAAAAGGAAATACCAATAAAACTGGCAGCAAACAAATTCTTAAAGATTTAAAAAATAAACTTGAAGAAGAAAGAAGAAAACTCGCAAAGCTAAACGAAGATTATGAAACCTCTGAAAAAGAATATCAAAAAACAGAAGAAAAAATAGAACTTTTAAACAAAAAAAATGTACTTCTTAACGAAAGCATCAATAATAAAAAACTAACATTGAAAGAACATGAATATAACCTAGAAAACATTAGTTTCGAAATTAAAGGAATGGATAACACATTATCAAATTCAGTAGAAGAAGAACTTATAAGGTTAATCGAAGTTCTTACAGAAAAAGCTAAGCAAAAAATAGTTTTAGAACAAGACTTAGAAAAATGTAAAGAAATTAAACACGATTTACATGACGAAGTTAACTCACTAGAAGTAGTATACAGACAAAAAAATACTGAAAGCAACAGATTAAATGTACTTCTTAAAGATAAAGAAATATCAATCGGAAAACTTGAAGTAAAACTAGAAAACTTGCTAAATATTCTTAGTGAAGATTATAATCTTACATTCGATGCTGCAAAAGAAAAATACTTCCTTGACTTAGAAAAGGAAGAAGCAAGAATTAAAGTAAAATCAATAAAAAAAGAAATGGACAAACTAGGAGACGTAAACTTAGGAAGTATTGCAGAATATGAAAGAATAAACGAAAGATACGAATTTTTAGTAAACCAAGAAAAAGATTTAATAGAAGCCAGTGACAGTTTACTATCAATAATTGTTGAAATGGACGATATAATGATTAAAAAATTCGATACATCATTTAAAGCAGTTTCAAAAGAATTTAAAAAAGTATTCAAAGAAATATTTCAAGGTGGAAAAGGGGAATTAACATTAACTGATCCTGAAAACCTACTTACAACTGGCGTGGAAATCATAGCAGAGCCACCAGGAAAAAAAATCAGTTCAACAATTGCTCTATCTGGAGGAGAAAAATCATTAACTGCTATATGTTTACTTTTCTCAATACTAAACGTAAGGCCAGTTCCATTTATCATCTTAGATGAGGCAGAAGCAGCACTTGATGAAGCAAATGTAGATATGTTTGGTAAATACATTAATGACAAGAAAAAGGAAAGTCAATTCATACTTATAACTCATAAAAAAAGGATGATGGAATACGCAGATTCACTTTATGGTATAACTATGCAAGAATCAGGTGTAAGCAAACTTGTAAGCACTAAATTAGAAAGATAAAAATCTTTCTTTTTTTTACAAAAAAAACTAAGTTTCCTTAGTTCTTATATAGCTCTCATATTTTCTTTGTTTTTATATGGCTTTTTCTTATCTATTCTATCTACGAATAAAATACCATTTAAATGATCAATTTCATGTTGGAACGCAATAGCGATTTCCTCACGAACTCTAATCTCTTTATCATTACCATGAATATCTTGATAACTTATAGTCATTCTAGCATATCTCGGAACAATTCCATCAACTGATCTCTCAACACTTAAACAACCTTCGCCTTCTTCAACATAAACTAATTCATCACTTGTACTAAGCACAGTAGGGTTAATAATAATATGTTCTTCAAAGGATCCATCTTCTTTTTCATAAGCAATAATAAAAATTCTTTTAAGAACCCCAAGCTGAACAAAAGCCATACCCATACCAGCTCTAAGATCATATTTTTCAATATAATCCTCATTCTGACTCATTTTTAAATACTTCATAGTATCATTAATAAGTTTTACATCTTCTTTTAAAAGAGGGAATACAACTTCTTCACTTTTCTTTCTCAGTAAAGAATTTTTTTCATCTAAAATTTTAATATTTGGTAATTTCATAATACATCACAAAGTTATTATACTAAATAAAACAAATAAAATCAAATAAAATCATCAAAAAGTAACAAATTTGTTATATTGCAACTTCAAAAGAAAAAGCGCTTATATAGCACTTTTTAATAAATATTTTAACAATTAGAATTGTTTCCGCCGCAATTTGACCATCCAGCGCCTATTATAATTACTAAAAGGATAAATAAAACAATCCAGATAGCTCCGCCATAACCATATCCGCCGCCATATCCGCAAGTTGTACCTGCATATACTGGTGCTCCTCCATAGTTAGGTCCGTAGTATCCGCTATTTCCGTAATAATACATATTAATAACCTCCTTATTTCTAATATATAATATGAGTATTTACTTATTTTGACATTATTTTTGCCACTTAACTACATTTAATCTTCCTTAATCTACTTATTTATGATATTATTTATTATAGGAGTGAAGTCATATGCGTAAATTACTAGCTAAACTAGATATGCCATTATTAATACTAACAACTGTATTGGCAATTTTTGGCCTTTTAATGATATTTAGTGCATCAAGTGTATCAACAATTTTACGTTATGATGTTTCATCATCTTTCTTTTTCACAAGACAACTTGCATTTCTAGGAATATCCTACTTGATAGGTTTTGTATTAATAATTAGATATCCAACAAAAAAATATAGTAAATACACAATATTTTTAGCGACACTCAGTATCCTCTCCTTACTAGGTTTATTTGTATATGGAGAAGTAACTAATCAAGCACAAAGTTGGTATAATCTAGGATTTTTCAGCCTACAGCCTGCAGAATTCTCAAAAACAATAATAATAATATTCAGCGCAGTATACTACAATATATTAAGTAAAAAAAATGTTAAAAATATATATCTATATGCTATACCATTAGTAGTAGGGACATTTATGGCAGCCTTAGTAATGATGCAACCAGACTTTGGCTCAGCCTTCATATTAGGTGGTATAACATTCTTTATATTCATATCAGTACCAACAGTTCATAGCAACAGACTAAAAGTCATGAAATTCTTAGGTGCAGGAGTAGTAATATTAATTATTGCCATAGTATACTTCGGAGCAGAAATACTAAACAGTAACCAGCTGCAAAGACTTGAATTTAGAGAACCTTGTACAAGATACACTGAAGAAACAGGTTACCAAGTGTGCAACGGTTTTATAGCAATGAAAAATGGCGGTTTATTTGGTTTAGGACTAGGAAACAGTACGCAAAAATATTTGTACTTACCAGAAAGCCACACTGACTTTATATTTCCAATAATAGTAGAAGAACTTGGATTCATCACAGGAACGCTAGTAATTCTTGTATATTTAGCAATATTATTTAGAATGTTAAAAATAGCAAAAGAAGCTACCAATCTTAGATGTAGCATACTCGCATACGGAACATTTTGTATGTTATCACTTCACTTATTAGTAAACTTACTTGGAATATTAGCAATAATACCACTTACTGGTGTTCCTTTACCACTTTTAAGTTATGGAGGATCATCAACAGTAAATTTTGTATTAATGATTTTCATCGTACAAAGAGTAGCTATCGAAAATAAAGAAGAAAAAATAAAGCGTGAATTAAAAGCAATACAAGGATAAAACGCAGTAAAATGCGTTTTTTTGCGCAAAAAAAAGGAAATCAAGCACCTTTAGGTATAAATATTAATGAAAGGAGGTTTTCATGAAAAAATATTTATATCATAATCGCAGACAAATAATTATAACAGTTTGCCTAATAATTACAGTAATAAGTATAGTTTTTTACAACGTACTAAACAATACGACAACTAATACTGTATCAACTATAATAGAAAAAAAAGAAACTAGTACTCTGGAAATAGAAGAAACATATTATATAGATCTAAAAGGCGCTGTGAAAAATCCTGGTGTATATAAATTTGAAACAGCAGTCACAATAAACACAGCAATAACTACTGCGGGCGGATTTGATGAAGATGCAAATACAGACAATATAAATCTTAGTAAAAGAATAAGTGATGGAATGGTTATATATGTTTATCATAAAGAAGAAATAAAGAGCGAAGAAAGCATAGTAAAATCAGAAGAAATATATATTGATAATAGTTTAGCGCTTGGAGAAACAATAATAAGTGAAGAAACACAAGTTGAAACAAAAGAATCTGGTTTAGTAAACATAAATACAGCATCTGCAGAAGCTTTAATGACACTAAGTGGAATAGGCGAGTCAAAAGCAAATGCCATAATTAAGTATAGAGAAATAAACGGAAATTTTACAAACTTAGAAGACATTATGAATGTAAGCGGAATAGGTAGTTCAACATATGAATCAATTAAAGATAATATTACACTCTAACTTCCTTTATGCACTACTTCTAATAATTATATTAATATACTCAATAACTTTTTTCAGTTTAAAAAATCAACACTCATCATTCACAAAAACAGAAAATCATATAAGCGGGACTATATATGACTACGAAATTACAGAAAACGACTTAAAAGTATACATAAAAACACCTGAAAAAATAATAGCGAACTGCATAGACTGCGCAAGTAAGTATAAAGATATTATTAAATACGGTAATAAAATAAATATTCAAGGAGAAATAAAAGAGATAAACAATAATACTATACCAAACATGTTTAACTACAAAGAATATTTACAAAGAAACCAAATATACTACACATTCAACATTAAAAATCTATCATTAATAGAAGAAAATAGTAATGTTTTTGATTCAATACGTAATATAGTAGACCAAAAAATACAATCCTACAAAAGTGCCGAAATCTTGAGACTATTTTTATTAGGTAAAAAAAATAACTTAGATGAACAATATACATATTTTGTAGGAAATGGCACAGCTCATCTATTAGCAATTTCAGGTCTACACACGGGATTATTTATTCTAATATTAACTAAACTTTTAAAGTTGATAAATAAAACTAAAGCGTTCATAATAATTATGATATTTTTATTTTTCTATGCACTATTATGTGGGTTTTCTATATCAGTTGTAAAATGTATACTATTTTATTGTATAAATAAAATTTTAAAAATGAATAATATTATAATCCCAAATATAAAAATTCTAATTATCGTTCTATTTATAGTAATAATTCAAAATCCATACATTATTTTTGACACAGGATTTCTTTATTCATTTATAATCACAAGTTTTATTATATTAGCAAAATTAAAAAAAACATCATATTTTAAGGCATTATTATATATATCAATTCTCTCATTCTTAGCAGCACTACCAATTACAGCAAACATAAATTATGAAATAAATGTTCTATCCATATTGGCAAATGTAATATTTATTCCAATTATTACGTTTATATTATATCCTATGGTTCTAATGACTATTATATTTCCATTTCTAGATAATATTTTATTTATAAGTACTGATATTATATTTAATATTAATCAAATATTTTATAATTACTTGTCATTTTTTGTTGTAATACCTAAACTAAACGCTATAACAGTGTTAATATATTATGTATTCTTACTACTAGCGTTAAAAAAGAAACTTAACTTTTTATTAGTGAGTATTTTAGTAATTATAATAAATAAACTATCTTATACTATAGATAGTAGTTATGAAATATATTATTTAGATATAGGCCAAGGAGACTGTGCAGTATTAGTAAGTCCATATCAAAAGGAAGTAATAATGATTGATACAGGAGGGAATCTAAATTATAGCTCAGCGGGGAATATATATAAATTCTTATACAGTATAAATATAAAAAATGTTGATAAATTAATTATAACTCATGGAGATTATGACCATTTAGGAAACGCAATAGAACTTTCAAAAAAATTAAATTTTAAAGAATTAATTATAAATAATAATATAATAAATGAAAATGAAATGCTTCTTATAGAAAAGTTAAACACAACAAACGATAACATTAACATGAGATATTTTCAAAGCGAAAACTACAATATCTATGTTGAAGAATCTGATGACGAAAATTCATCTAGTTTAGTATATCAATTTGATATATATGGGGTAAAGTTTTTATTTTTAGGAGATATCTCAATAGAAAACACAATGAGAATAATAGAGGAAAACAATATAGAAAGTGACTTTGTTAAAATTAGTCACCACGGTTCAAAAAACAATACAACAACAGAAATATTAGAAAATATAAATCCATATAATACAATTATATCTGTAGGTAGAAACAATTTATATGGCCATCCTCATGACGAAGTAGTAGAAATAATAAATGAATATTCTGTAGAAAATTATCAAACTAACGAAAATGGAACGATTTTTATTAAAATTTCAAAAAATATGTATAACATTTTGACATTTGAACCATAAAATATAATATCACTATATATTTAGTGTTGATATAGATGAGGGGCAAAATGTTTTGCTCTTTTTTGTTTTTTATTATATAATAAATTTAAGAGGAAATTATGAGTGTATATCTAATTACTAGTCCTTCTTCAAGGCTAACAAAAAATGAAATAAAAAAAATAACAGAAAATAATTACGTAGTTACGATAAATTTAGCAGAAACAAGCATAGATAATTTATTTGAAGAACTATCATATTTTTCTTTTGACAACGAAAAAAAGAGTATTATTGTTTATAATGCTGCATTTCTAGGTTCAAAAGCCAAAAAAGAAGATAACGACGAAAGAATCATAAAATATTTAAATAACCCAATTGATACAGCAAATTTAATTTTCATAAATGATAGTGTGGATTCAAGAAAAAAATCTGTAAAGATAATAAAAGAAAAACATAACTTTATTTCACTAGAAATTGACTACAAAAATATCTATAACTTAATTAATGATTATATAATAACTAATAAATTTAAATGCGACGCTAGTTTATCAAAGTATCTAGTAAGTCTATACGCACTTAATATCGACTTAATATTTAATGAGTTAGATAAATTATTTATGTTTTATGACGAACCTTGTTTTATTAGTATGGAGGATGCCAAAAATATAATAAGTAAACCATACGATGACAACAGTTTTCATTTCGTAAATGCAGTCGTAAATAAAAAAGTAAATGATATTTATAAAATTTGGGATGACCTTAAAATATATAAAGTAGATTCAATAGCATTATTTGCAATGCTATATAGAGAATTTAAGTTAATGTTCCTTGTTAAAAAACTGTTAGAACAAAGAAAAAGTAACATAGAAATATGTAAAATAGTAGGGCTACAAGATTGGCAGATGAAAAAAATATATGATGAAAGTCTAAATTTCACAGCAAAAGAGTTATTATCATATATTAAATCAATTTCTGAATATGATGTAAAAATTAAATCAGGTAAAATAGATAAAAATAACGCTCTTCACAATTTGCTGTTAGAAATCATCGCATAAAAAAATCTTGGTTATTTATTAATCAAGATTTTTTCTGTATTTTTAAAATTTCTTTTAGTATAATCATTTAATATATCAGTGCCTTGCTCATCAACTAAATTTTTAGCAAATTCATCAACACCAGTTCCAGCACCAAGAGGAATTACTTTACCAATTTCATTTCCAAGCGTATCCATTTTACTTAAAAATAAATATCTACTAATAATAGAAGCTGCAGCAACAGATAAAACTTGATCCTCAGCTTTTGTTAAAAATAAAATATTTCTAGCAATTTTTGGAGCATCAGTAATATACTCATAATACTTCTTCTCGTTAACAAATTGATCAACTACGATCTTCTCTGGATTTTCTTCTAATTTTTCTAGCATACTGCATAAAACTTTATTATGTAATATTGCTTTTATTTTATTCATATTCGGATCCTGTATTTTATTATAATCTTTATTATCTAAACAAAGAGTAGTGTATGGAATTTTTTTCATTAGAATTGGCGCAATTTCTTTAATACGATCATCAGTTGTTTTTTTAGAGTCTCCAACATTAAGTTCTTTTAAAAAAGAAATATTTTCTCTACTTACATAAGCAGCAGAAACAATTATTGGACCAAAATAATCCCCAGTTCCAACTTCATCAGAACCTAATGTAGAAATAGTTTTAAGGTATAAATTGTCAAAAGCATCATCAGTTTTCTTCTTTTCTTTTTTATCTTTAGAATCTTTCTTGTTTTTTAGTTCCTTCTCAACATCTCTATCATTATGACGTTTTTCAAGTGATGCCCATAATGCAAAATCATTGTCAGCAAATGCACCCTGGAACATAACTTTTCCACTTTCATACATTGTAACAGTAGTATCGGCATCCATAGCTTGAAGTATAGCATAAGGAGGAGTTTTATCCTTTTTTAAATCAGAATAATATTCAACCATTTTCTTTTTAACATTTTCGCTTGGCTTAAATACAATAACCTTTGTTTTTTCTTTCATTTTTCTTCACCTGTTAATATTTTAACACAATTTTCTTTATTTTTCATTTTTTTTGTTATATAATTATAATAGGAAAGAGGTTAGAAATGAATTATGTTGATTTAGGTATGTTCGCAATTATTATAGTATCCGCACTTTTAGGTTGGAAAAATGGAGTAATAAAATCTACTGTTAAACTAATTGTATTAATAGTAGTAGGTATATTAGCGTATCAATTAAAGACCCCGCTTGCAAATTTTTTGATAGGAGTAATGCCATTCTTTAATTTTGCAGGTATATTTGAAGGGATTCAGGGAATTAATATACTATTCTATCATGCAGTATCATTTATTTTTGTATTTATAATGCTGTACAGTATACTTAGTATTTTAATAAGCGTAGCTGGAGTATTCGATAAACTACTAAAAATGACTGTTATACTATATTTACCAGATAAGATATTAGGAGCAATAGTCGGCTTGATTGAAGGAGTAGCAGTATCTTTTGTAATTATATTTACAATGTCAGGAGTACCACATCTACAAGAATATGTGGACGATAGTTTATACGCAAGCAGAGTACTTTCAAGAACACCAATAATAAGACAAGTATTAGCAAATTCTACAAATGCAACTCAAGATATAAGTGATGCAATTACAGAATATGAAAAAACTGATGATAAAGATACTTTTCATATAGATGTAATAAATGCACTTATAAAATACGGAATAATAACTGCTGATGAAGTAGAAAAATTAATTGAAGAAGAAAAAATAAATTTATCAGGAGCGTCATTTAATTAAATAGGAGGAAAAATGAATTATTTAAAAAAGGAAGACAAATTCGAGGATATTATCAAAGATAAAAAAGTCTTAGTAGACTTTTATGCAGACTGGTGTGGTCCTTGTAAAATGATTAGTCCAATACTTGAAACAATTACGGAAGTAGAAGTGTTAAAAGTAAATGTAGACGAGTTCGGTGAACTATCACAAAAATTTGGAGTTATGAGTATACCAACTTTAATATACTTTGAAAATGGTACAGAAAAAAATAAAGCAATTGGCTTTAAAAATAAAGAAGAAATATTGAAAATGATTAATTAACTAATCATTTTTTTATTTGCTTAATTACTTCGTTAGCGCATTTACTAAAAGTGCGAAGTAAATTACTTGATCCAAGAAGTGTTCCGCCGAAGTATCTAACTACAACGATTAAAATATTATTTAAGTTATTTCTCTCAATTACATTATAAATTTGAACACCAGCAGTATTACGAGGTTCACCATCATCAGTTCTTCTGATTTTATTATCTATTTTATAAGCATATGGAAAATGAGCTGCTTTTTTATGTTCTTTTTTTAAAGCAACCAAAACATCAGTAACCTCACTTTCGTCATTTACTTCATAATACAAAGCAATAAATTTAGATTTCTTAACTTCTAAGTTAAATGTATTAATTAATTTCATATTGTTATTATACAATAAAATCGCAAAATGTGGTATTATAATATTATGAATGAAAAGTTAAATTTAATTCCTGATCTTCCAGGTTCATACCAAATGCTCGATAAAGATGGTGTGGTAATATACGTAGGAAAAGCTAAAAACTTAAAGAAAAGAGTAAAGTCATACTTTAAAGGAACAGTAACAGGTAAAACTGCGATGTTAGTAAATGAAATAACTGATTTTACTTTTATTACAACTTCAAGTGAACTTGAAGCTTTTATTCTTGAATTAAATTTAATAAAAAAATACAATCCAAAATACAACATTCTTTTAAAAGATGATAAAAGTTACCCATATATTGAATATATAAGCAAACCATATCCAATGATAAAAGTAGCAAGGTATTTACAAATAAAGAAAAGAGATAAAAAAAACATATTCGGTCCATACCCGAATGCATATGCAGCAAGAAGAATTGTGAATCTACTAAACAGAATTTATCCACTTAAAAAGTGCGAACACATGCCTAAAGATATATGTTTATACTATCATATAGAGGAGTGTCTAGGATATTGTTCTAAAAATCTAGATATAGATAAATTAAACCAAATGGAAAATGAAATATTATCATTTTTAAGAGGAAATGACGAAGTAATCAAAAATAAGATAACTCAAAGAATAGATTATTACAGCAAACAATTAAACTTTGAAGTTGCTCTAGATTTAAAAAATGAACTTAAATACATCGAAATAGTAATGGCTAAACAGCAAGTAGAACTTAATGATTACATAAATAGAGACATAATAAGTTACTACACAAACAAAGGTCTTTTAAGTGTACAAATACTCTTCATTAGAAGTGGTAAAATTGTAGGGTCAACATCAAACGTACTTTATATTATAAGTGATATTAAAGATGAAATTTCAAGTTATATTTTATCGTTTTATGAAAATCACGAAGTACCTAAAGAAATACTAGTACCTGAAGATATAAGTAACGAAATACTTAGTGAAATTTTAGACACAAAATTTATAGTGCCAGAACGAGGCAAAAAAAGAAAATTAATAGATATGGCATATACTAATGCAAAAATCACTCTTGAAAACGAAATTGAATTGATAAATAGAAAAGAAGAAAAAACGATGGGAGCCAACAAAAGATTAGGTGAATTACTAAAAATGAATATTCACAGAATAGACGCATTTGATAACTCAAATTTATTCGGTTCATTCTCAGTAAGTGGTATGGTAGTCTTCATCAATGGTAAACCATTTAAAAACGAGTACAGAAAATATAAAATAAGTCTAAATAAAAATGATGATTACAACACAATGAAAGAAGTAGTTTTCAGAAGATATAAAAGAGCAATCGAAGAGAATACAGAGCTTCCAAGCATAATAATAGTAGATGGGGGAGTTAATCAAATAAACGCTGCAAAAGAAGTGATAAATAATTTAAAGCTAAATATAAAAATTGTAGGATTAAAAAAAGATGATAAACACAGTACTAAATCATTAATAGATGGTGATACATACGAAGAAATTGATTTATCTAAAGATCATAATGTATTCTTATATTTAACAAAAATTCAAGATGAAGTTCATAGATACACAATAAATTATCATAAACAAATCAGAAGTAAAGGTTCAATCAGTAGTGTTTTAGATAACGTTGAAGGTATAGGGAACATAAGAAAAAAAGAATTAATAAAAAAATATGGTAGTGTAAAAAAAATGAGTGAAGCATCAATTACAGAATTAGAAAGTATAATACCTAAACAAACTGCAGAAAAACTTAAACAATTTTTAAATGAATGGAACAAAAGAGACTAAAAGTCTTTTTTGTTTGCAAAATTTAGTGTATAATTTAAATGAGGAGTAAACAAATGCGTAAATTATATAAATTACATACTGAACAAAAAATTAAAGTTAGTAAAAAAATCAAAAACTTTTTAGACCCTCACTTTATATGCATTCCATTTGATGATACATCATTTTGGGAAGATAAAGAAATACTTAAAAATAGAGTAATTCTGGAAACAGATGAAATAGATTATACAGCAAGCATCAGCGGAACTGTTAAACAAATGATTGAAATTAGCATAAATAATAAAAAACAAAACGGAATACTAATAAATAATGATTACAAAGAAAATGATGTAAAATACAAGATAAAAAAACCTAAAACAGTCGAAGAATTTCTAAAGTTGATAAAAAAGGATTTTTTATATAAAAAATTAATACATAAAAATGCAAAAAATATTGTAATAAACGGTATAGAGGATGAACCATTTTGTTACACCGAAAGTTTTTTATTAAAAGAAAACAGTGATTTAATTTTCGAAACTATTGAACTATTAAATAGTATATACGAAGTAAAAAACAACTATATTGTTCTTAAAAATAGTGAACAAGAAAACATAGATAAATATCTAAATACAATAGGTTCATTTCCAGGAATAAGTGTATTAATATTAGATAATCTATATTTACTTGGTCATGATAAATTCCTGCTTGAAAAACTAAAACTAGAGGAAACAGAAACAATTATTTTAAAACCAAGCGAAATCCTCGAACTTAGAAATTATATTAAATTTGGTTATCCAAAAACAGAAAAATATCTTACTATAATTAATCTAAATGAAAATAAGGCAGAAGTTATAAACTTAAAAAAATATACCGTAGTAGCAGAACTAATAAATAAATTCATCAAAAATGAAAGTGATAATTTATATATCAAAAATGGATTAATGAAAGGTATCAAAATAAATCCTGGAAAAGAAATTATAAATAACGACTTTAATTCTTTAATAGTTACTAAAAAAGTAAAAACAGCAGAAAAAGAATGCATTAACTGCGGGAAATGCCACATAGTATGTCCTTTAAAAAAAGTGCCAAATATAGCATACTTAAATAACACAAAAATAAACTGTTTAGATTGTGGGCTTTGTTCATATATGTGCCCAAGCAAAATCAACTTAAGGAAAGTTACTACAGGAGACGGATATGAATAGTGTATATATAAGGACAAAAAAAGAACACAAAAATATTATAATAAAATATTTACTCGCGCTTATCCCACTTATTATATATGGGGTATATAAAAACGGTTATTTGTTATATCAAAGCAAACTAATAAGTTTTATTGAAATATTTAGACCACTTTTATTCTTATTAATTCCAGCTATATTTATTATAGGAATAAATTATATTAAAGAAAAAAAATTAATATTCAACTACGTAGATCTTAAATGGATATTTATATCACTTTTCATATTTCCAAGCACAAATTTAATTTTATACAGCATTATAATACTCATATTCATAGCAATAGATATTCTATTTAAAAATAAAATAAAATTTAATATAAGTATTGTATTTAAATTATTATTATCAATCACTATGCTTATATTAAATAATTATTCAGTAACAAACTTAGCAGAGCAAACTCATGAATATGCATTTAGCGTATTTGACTTACTTATAGGTAGGGAAGCAGGCGGTTTATTTTCAAGTAGCTTAATACTTGCAATGATAGTATATTTCATAATGCAAACAACAGGTTATTACAAGAAAAATATCACAATAATAACAATGATAACATACACAGTGTTTATTCTAATATTAAGTATATTATCAGATATTACATATATAAATATAGGAGGAATATTTCTAGCTATAATACTTATTGGAAGTTTTTCAAATTACACACCAATAACATTTAAAGGAGAAATAATATACTCAGTATCACTAGGTATTTTAATAGTACTTATAGGTTTGATAACAAATTTTTATGAGAGTGTATTCATAAGCATATTGTTAGTTCAAATTTTATATAAAATTATTGTTAAATTTAAAGGAGGAAATAAAAATGGTAAAAAAATTAAACGATGATGGAATCTTAATAGAGGGGAATGTATCAATAGGTGAAAATGTTACAATATATCCAAATGTTTACCTACTAGGAGACACAGTAATAGGGGATAACGTAACAATTTACCCAAATACATTAATAGAAAATAGCAAAATAGGAGAAGGTACTGTAATATACAGTTCACACATTTTTGACAGCAATATCAGCAGTAATAATAAAATAGGTCCTTATGCTCATATCAGAAAAGGGACAAATACAAGTGATAAAAGTAAAATCGGAGCATTTGTCGAAACAAAAAACATTACGCTTGGAACTGGTTCTAAGTTACCACATTTATCATATATAGGTGACGCTACTATCGGAGATAGTGTAAATGTAGGTTGCGGAGTAATAACTGCAAACTACGACGGTAAAAACAAATTTAAAACAGTAATTGAAGACAATGCATTTGTTGGATGTAACTCAGTTTTAGTAGCTCCATTAACTCTAGAAAAAAATTCTTTTGTAGCAGCAAACTCAATTATAACTGAAGATGTACCTGCTAATAAAATTGCTTTTGGAAGAGCAAAACAAGTAATAAAAGATAAAAAATAATAAAAAAATGACAATATTTTTCAAAAATATTGTTTTTTTAACGAATTTAAAAGGAAATTAAAAGGTTGTGGGTAAAATATTAATGTGAAGGAGATTATTTCGGAATGTTAAGCGAAGAGCAAATCTTAGAGATTAGACAAAGAGCAGATATAGTAGATGTCATCTCTGATTACAGAAAAGTAATCTCTAAGGGTAAGAGTTTTGCTTCAGTTTGTCCTTTTCATGATGATCACAGTCCAAGTATGATGATTAATAAAGAAAAACAAATATATAAATGTTTTTCATGCGGTGCTGGGGGAAATGTATTTACATTTGTAATGAATTATGAAAATGTGTCATTTATTGAAGCTGTAAAAATAGTAGCAGATAAGATAGGGGTAAATTTAAATGTAAAAAATTATAACGACAATACCACTAAACATCATAAAGATTATGAAATTATGAGTTTAGCTAAAAAGTATTATTTAAATAACATAAATACAGAAGCTGGTCTAGAAGCAAAAAAATACTTAATAGATCGTGGTATAAATAAGGAAACAATTGAAGAGTTTGAAATAGGTTTTGCTCAAAATGAAAAAGATTCACTTACAAACTTCTTTACAAAGCAAGATTATGACTTAAACACTTTAGAAAACTTAGGGCTAAGTGGTAAAAATGGTATTGATATATATGATTCATTTAGAAACCGTATAATGGTGCCTATTACAAACATATCAGGAAATGTAGTAGGATTTACTGGAAGAATATTTCACGGTGAAGACACAGCAAAATACGTTAATACTAAAGAAACCCATATATTTAAAAAAAGTAGTATATTATTTAATTATTATAATGCGAAAAACTACATTAGAAACACTAAGAGTGTAATTGTAGTTGAAGGAAACATGGACGCTATTAAAATGCATTCATGTGGATTTAAAAATGTAGTAGCGCTTATGGGAACTGCACTAACAAACGAGCACGTTAATGCACTTAAAAAACTAGGTTCTAAAATAATTTTAATGTTAGATAATGATGAAGCAGGTAAAAATGCCACAGTAAAAAATGGTGATATATTATTAGAAAAAAATCTGGAAGTAGAAATCATAAGATTATCCGGAGCAAAAGACCCAGATGAGTATTTAAATAAATTTGGTAATGAGGCAATGTTAAATAATATTAATAACCCTATTAACTTTATTGATTTTAAAATTGAAATATTAAAAGAGAATAAAAATCTAAATAGTTCAATAGACCTAGCTAATTTTGTAAAAGAGTTACTTATAAGTATAAAGCACCTAGATGACATAACAAAAGGCGTTATTATAGATAAGATTAGTAGTGAATATAAAATAGATAAAGAAATATTAAAAGCAGAACTTATAATAGATAAACCCTTTATACCAAAAGTTGAGGTAATAAAAGAACCTAAAAACACAACGTCATACGAAAAGCTTGCAAACATAATTCTATATTATATAGCAAGTGACCCCAAGTTCTTAAAAATATATAAAAAAGATCTCAACTTCTTCAAAAATAAAGAAGAAAGAGATTTAGCAAAAGAAATAGATTACTTTTATAAAAATAATCCAAGTGCTTACTTAGCGGACTTCATGACATATGTAAGTAGCAAAGAGGATTTAAATAATAAATTACAATCAATAATCACGGATTTAACTGAAGAAGAATTAGATCACAGTAAATTTGTTGAATATATAAATTTAATGAAAAAGAAGTTAGATGACGAAGAAATAAAAGAAATACTCATTAAAATTAAAAATGAGTTTGACATAGATAAAAAAATAAAATTAATGGAAAGATTAACAAAGATAAAAAAAGGAAGTGTAGAAAATGAATGAAATTAAAACATTAGACGAAAGAAAAGAAGGGTTATTATTACTTGGTAAAGACAGA
This sequence comes from uncultured Muribaculaceae bacterium, assembly GCA_964370755.1. Lineage (GTDB taxonomy): Bacteria > Bacillota_I > Bacilli_A > RF39 > UBA660 > CAKOSP01. The sequence goes on along the minus strand of CAYJKL010000005.1, from coordinate 38,833 downwards.
GGATATATAACATTTGAAAATTTAGCAACTGAACTTAAAGGACTTGAAGTAGATAGTGATACATTAGATGATATTTATAGTTTCTTAGTAGGAAATAACATAAATGTAGTAGCAGAGGAAGAAGAAGGGGAACAAAGTGTTAAAAAAGACAAAACTGACGAACCAATAATCTTATCTGATGAAGATTTAGTAAAAGATGTAAATATCAATGACCCAGTAAGAATGTACTTAAAAGAAATTGGTAGAATACCACTTCTAACAACAGATGAGGAACTTGATTTAAGTCAAAAAATAGTTGAAGGCGACGAAATGGCTAAAGCTCTTCTTGCAGAAAGTAACTTACGTCTAGTAGTAAGTATCGCAAAAAGATACGTAGGCCGCGGATTATTGTTCTTAGACTTAATTCAAGAAGGAAACATTGGGTTAATGAAAGCAGTAGATAAATTCGACTGCGATAAAGGATATAAATTCTCAACTTATGCAACATGGTGGATTAGACAAGCAATAACAAGAGCACTAGCGGATCAAGCAAGAACAATAAGAGTACCAGTACACATGGTTGAAACAATTAATAAAATGGTTAGAATCCAAAGGCAATTAACACTTGAGCTTAACAGAGAACCAAGTGAAGATGAAATTGCAGAAAAAATGAATCTAAGTGTAGAAAAAGTTCGTGAAGTAATTAAAATTAGTCAAGAACCAGTTTCGCTAGAAACACCAATCGGAGAAGAAGATGATTCACATTTAGGAGATTTCTTGCGTGATGAAAGTACATTATCGCCAGAAGAATTTGCAGAAAATGAAATGTTAAAAGAAGAAATTATGCAAGTATTAATGAGTCTTCAACCAAGAGAGCAAGAAGTATTAGAACTAAGATTTGGTCTAGTAGATGGAACTTGTCATACACTTGAAGAAGTTGGTAGAAAATTTAACGTTACTAGAGAAAGAATTAGACAAATAGAAGCAAAAGCGCTAAGAAAACTAAGACATCCATCTAGAGCGAAAAAACTTAGAGATTTTATGGGGGAATAAGATGTTTACACACAGAATTAAAACAATTGCATCACTTGTAGATAAAGACGCATCAGTATTAGACGTTGGGTGCGACCATGCTTACTTACCAATATATTTGGTTCAAAACAAATTATGTAAAAAAGTAATAGCATCTGATATCTCAGAAAAAGTAGTAAATGTAGCAAAAGAAAATATTAAAGAAGCAAACCTTACAAAAGAAATACCAGTTTACCTAAGTGATGGAACTGATAGTATCGAAGAAAATTATGACACATTAGTAATTGCTGGTATGGGATACAGTACAATAAAAAAAATATTAAAAGGAAATATTATTAGTGACACAATAATTATTCAAACTAATAGTGAGCATAGCAACTTAAGAAAATTCATGAATATTTCTGGTTACAAAATAGCAAAAGAAGAAGTTATACTTGATAAAAAGAAGTATTATGTAATAATTAAATATGTTCTAGGAACAGAAAAATTAGCAAAAAGATATTTGCTATTTGGCAAAAGTGGAAATACAGAGTACTTTGAATACTTAATCAAAAAAAATAAAAAGTTAATTAAAGATGTGCCACTTAGAAAAAAAATAAAATTTATATATCATAATATAATACTAAAAAAACTATTGAAAGAAAACAGGATTAGCATTTAAGTTAATCTTTTTTGTTTGCACTGAAACATTCTTAGTATTTTTCACCGAACTATTAGAACTTCCTTTAAACTCGTTATAAATTGATATAATATTTTTTGCATTTTGCGCAATAGGTTTAACTTGATTATATATTGGAATCACTTGATTAGCTATACCAAGAGTTTTAGAAATTCCACCAATTACTTTACTAAAAGTAAGAGAACTAGACACAGCATTAGTACCAAACACATTAATCACCTAGTAAATTATATGTAAAAATCAAAAAATTGTGCATTAATACTTTAAATACAAGTATTTGTTTGGTATAATTAAAAAGAATAGGAAAGTGATTATTAGTGAATACAGAATTACCTACACAAAAAAACAATAATATAATTTTAATTTTACTAAGTCCTTTTTTAATACTAAGGTATGCTTTTGTAGGCTTAAAAGCAATAACTTTTGACCTTATACTTAATCTATTTAATGGCGCAAGTTATGGACTAGATAGTGCTTATAGAGGCGCTAAAGCTAACATGGGAATGAATAGTGAAATTGATATTGAATACGAAAGAATAAAAGGTAAAGGCAAGAAAAAAGAAAAAAGATACAACTACAGTAATAGTGTTCTAAAAAAACTTGAACAGGAAAAATTAAAACTAGAAAAAGATCTTAAAGAAGGCGGAGCAACTAGAAACAGTAGTCCTGTTTTATATAGATTTAAAGTAAGAGAAAAAAATGGTAAAATAACAGTAGGTACCATGAACGGTTTATCTAAACTAGATATAAATGCATTCCTACTTAATGAAGGATACGATGTATACGCAATCGAAACTTCCGCTTGGATAAATTTTGCATATAAAGAAACTTCACTAACAGGCGGAGCAAAAATAAATACAAAAGAACTTATATTCTTCTTAACTCAGTTATCGACTTATATAAAAGCAGGTATTACACTTAGTAATGCAGTTAAAATTCTAAGTAAACAAATAGGTAAGAAAAACAAAAATAAATCAAGAGTATACCAAGCTATTAGTTATGAACTTGCCCTTGGAGAAAACTTCTCAGATGCACTTGCTAAACAAGGAAGTATGTTTCCACCACTTTTAATTAATATGATTAAAGCAGCAGAGGCAAGTGGAACATTAGTCGAAACTCTTGAAGATTTAGCTAAATATTATACAGATTTAAATTCAACAAAAAAACAAATGATAAGTGCAGTTACATACCCGCTTACAATACTAATATTTTCAGTAATAGTTATCATATTTATACTTATATTTGTAGTTCCACAGTTTACTCAAATATATGCAGATAGCGGATCTGAAATAGCCGGTATAACGCTCTTTGTAATTAATTTTAGTACATTTGTAAGAGAAAATATACTTACAATGATATTACTATTTTTCTTAGGTATATTCATGCTTGTAGTAGCATACAAAAACGTTAAAGCGTTCAGAACAATGATACAAGTATTTCTAATGCATATACCAATAGTAAAAGATATAATAATGTATAATGAACTTACAATATTTTCAAAAACATTCGCATCATTACTTCGTAACAATGTATTTATCACAGAAAGTATAGACATCTTAAGTAAAATTACAGACAACGAAGTATACAAAGGAATACTCTTTAAGGCTATTAATAACATAGTTAAGGGAGATAATATATCAGGAGCATTTGAAGGCCACTGGGCAGTACCTGATGTAGCCTACTTTATGATAGTAACCGGAGAAGAAACTGGAGACCTTGCTAATATGATGCAAAAAGTAAGTGAGTACTACCAAGAATCACATAAAAACGTTATAAATAACCTTAAATCACTAGTAGAGCCACTTTTAACATCGCTTCTAGCAATAGTGGTAGGTTTAATAATAATAGCTGTTATTGTGCCAATGTATGACGTATACAACAATATCAGTTCATAGTAGGGGGGAAGTTATGATTTATATTATATTTATATTAGGAACACTTTTAGGTTCCTTTTATTTGCTAGCAGCATTAAGACTAGTAAAAAAAGAAGATATTGTATTTAAAAGATCGCACTGTGACAACTGTCAAAACACACTAAAATGGTACGAATTAATTCCAGTTCTCTCATATATACTTTTAGGTGGAAAATGTAAAAATTGCAAAACTAAAATAAGCATTCTAAATCCACTTATTGAAGTATCAACTGGACTACTATTTGCATATATGTATTACACATTTGGGCACAGTTACGAATTTTACATAGGAATAATATTATCAGGAACATTTATAATGATTGCTTTAACTGATTTTAAACATTTCATTATATTAGATGAAGTAGTAATCGCATCATCAGTTCTAATACTAATTACTCAAATAATATTTTTAGAAATAAACACAGTTTTAATAAATTTATTATCAGGAGCAATCTTATTTTTATTTATGCTTGGTATAAAAAAACTAGGAGACATAATATACAAAAGAGAATCAATGGGCGGAGGAGATATAAAGTTTTCGTTTGTAATTGGTTTATCAGTAGGTGCTCTTCACGCTTTTTTTGTACTAATATTATCAGCATTCTTAGCGCTACCTACAACAGCCGCGGCAGTTATTGCAACAAAAAACAAGGAAGTTCCATACGGACCATTCCTTGCCGGTGCTCTTCTATTAGTATTCTTAAACTACGATAAATTCACAGATTTAATTAACTATATAAGTGCATAAACCATAATAGATGCAGCAACACTACCAATCATAAGAATCAGTAATATCCATGAAACTACTTTTCTAAGTTTTTTATTCATTTTATCCCAACTTTCATAAAAATATTGTATCATATTTTTTTCTTAAACACAATATATTTAAGTGGTGATACAGTGAATAAAAGAATATTTAAAGTAGTTTTATTATGCGTAGTAATACTTTTTGTTCTTGCATTTACTCTTGGAATACTATACGGAAAAGAGTCTTTTAGTAGTTTGCTAATCGGAGAAGATTTTTTAAAAAAAATAAACATCTCATCTCCAGTAAACATAATAATTGAAACTTCTTACCTTGCACTTAGCCTATTTTTAACCCCTCTTGGTATAGGTATAATAATGTGGTTAATATACATATTATATCAAGGTTTTATGCTTGGTATATTTAGTTATACATTAATTAAAATACATGGAATAAGCGGCATTCTAAGCACTTTAACATACACAATTTTAACAAAAATAATACTACTTACACTTCTTTTTATAATATTAGTAGTACTAATTAAAATAATTCATAAACTAATTAAAAATATAAAAAACAAAGAAAATGACACAACTGTATTTATTATAAAAAAATGTAAAAAAATATTCATTATATTCTTACTAATTATTATAAATAATATAATTTTAATATTTTCGAACGATTTCATACTCAAATTACTAGCAAATATGACATAAGTTTGATATAATGTTACAGTGATGGAAATGAAAAAAGTAATAGTTGGTATGAGTGGGGGAGTAGATTCTGCTGTCGCTGCTCATTTACTAAAAAAAGAAGGTTATGAAGTTGTTGCGGTATTTATGCGTAACTGGGATAGTTTAGTTAATAGCGAAGAGTTATCAGACGAAGAACTAATGGAAGTATGTCCACAAGAAAAAGACTATATGGACGCAAAAAAAGTTTGTGAGCATCTAAACATACCACTTCATAGAGTTGATTTTGTAAAAGAATATTGGGACTATGTATTCAAATATTTTTTAGATGAACTAGAAAAAGGAAGAACCCCTAACCCAGATATGCTTTGTAACAAATATATAAAGTTTGATTTATTTATAAAAGAAGCAAGACGCCTAGGCGCAGATTATATCGCAACAGGACACTATGCTAGAATGGTAAATGGTAAACTATTAAGAGGAATAGACCTTAATAAAGATCAAACATATTTTTTAGCAGATGTAAAAAAGTCTCAATTTAAAGATGTATTATTTCCAGTTGGAGAATACACAAAAACAGAGATAAGAAAAATTGCCGAAGAAAATAAACTACCAGTATTTGACAAAAAAGATTCAACAGGAATTTGTTTTATTGGAGAACGTAACTATCAAAAGTTTGTAAGTAACTATTTAAAACCCAACCCAGGAGACATATTAAACGTTGAAACAAAAGAAAAAATAGGTACACATACAGGCCTTATGAACTACACTATTGGTCAAAGAAGAAATGTAGGCTTATCAGGACACAGTGAAAGACACTACGTTTGTGGTAAAGATGTTAAGAAAAACCTATTATACGTTGCATTTGGTGATAGTGATTACTTGTATAGTGATTCTTGTCTTATTGAAAATGTAAACTTCGTTAGTAACGACAGACCTACATTTTGTCAAGCAAAATTCAGATATCGCGGAGAACTTAATGAAGTTATTTTAGAATATTTAGAAGATGACAAAATTTTAGTAAAATACCCCGCTGGTGCTAAATCTGTTACACCAGGACAAGCCGCAGTACTATATTTCGGAGAAGAATGTCTCGGATGTGGCTTCATTTCAAAAGTTTTTAAAGAAAATGATGAACTTTGGTACATTAACAGTTGACAATAAAATGTTAAGTTTTGTATAATTAGATTGTAAAGAAAAGAGAGTTGTGAAAAAATTATGGAACATTTAAATTATTTATTACATGAATTAGGAATTTCAAAAGTCAAACTTGCGAAATATTTAGGAGTATCAAGACAAATGGTCTATAACTATTTGACGCTTGAATCGGTTAATGAGTGGCCAAAAGAAAAGAAAGTACAATTACTTCAGTTACTCGATATTAAAGACGACAGTCCCGAATCTTTCGAATCGATCGTAGTAGACACAGAGTATTTAATGCAAGTAGAGCTTAGACTTAATACTGCAATTAAAACTGCTACAGATATCGAAAATTACTTTGATGTATCTGGTCTAAACAAAGATAATAAAAACACTTTAATAGACATAACATATGTAATTAAAGAAATATTAATAAACGATAGATACGGACAAAACGTTAAAGCAATTAAATATCTTCACTACTTACTACAAACTATCGAAAATGTACCCGAAGTTAAATATATACTTGCATACATGGGTAAAAACAATGGTTTTATATCTCATGACGAGTTTGCATTTGATGAAGAAAAACAATTCATTTTCGAAGGTATTTTATACTCAGCTTTAACTCTATATAACAGTGGGGGAGCTAGCAAAAGTAGAATAGCAGACAGTAGACGTAGATTTGTTCAAGAAATTGAGCAAAAACATGAAGAAAAATTAACTAGAACGCAGCAATTATTCGCAGTTAAAGAACAAGCGCTAAAAGAACTTGGATACACAGAAATGACTACAGATAACTCAGCAGAAGTTTTAGAAAAAATTGCAGAAATTGAATCAAGAAAAGTCATAATAAACGACGAAAACTAAATAAACTGAATAGATAACCATTCTATTCTTTTTTAATGAATAATTAAATACATTACTAGAGTAGGGGCGAGAAGGGGAAGTTAAAACGAAACTAACTAAACTAAGAGCCTTAAAATTAACTACTATTATCCCATAAACTAATTAATACTAGAACTACATTATATACCAGACTCTTACAATCATATAACTAATTAGCGTTAATAATACCTCATCAAAACTACTCACAATAAACACTCTCTTTATTATCATCAAAATTCAAAACCACTCCCCCTATCGTTTTAAAATCAAAATAGGTAGAGGAGTGGTTTTAAACTGCTCTCATATACGTACATACGCATATATCCTTATTTATATATTTAATAAGGATATATGCGCGTAATAATCATCTAATCAAATTTATAAAAACAATTTATCTAAAATCAATTCTAAATATTTTTTATATTGATTTAAAATTAACTTTAATCCAAATATTAAATACAACACATATAATCAAGTGTAATATATATATAATTAAGTAATTAATATCATACTAAAATACCACTATATTTATCCTAATATTTAAGTCCGTATAATATATATTATGTTAACTAATGTTTGAAAGATAAAACTAAGACCCTATTACTTACACCAATTTTTTTCGATACTTTTACTTATATACACTGTTAATATTCAAACTAATCTTAATATCAATAGTTACAATATTTAAATTTATAATTCATAATATATAAAATACGTTATTAGACACATGTTCTTCTAGACAATAAAAATGCTATATAAGACATCGTTACAACTACTCTACCCTCTTATATGTTATAATAATTATATTTAAAAGAAGAGGTATTATTTATGAAAGAGTTTATATTAAAAATATTAAGACTTATTTTTGGAGTTAAAGAAGAAACAACTACACCAAGTAAAAAACGAGATCCTAAAGAATATATAAAAAGACCATTTCTAACAAAGTATGAGTTATCATTTTACAATATATTAAAGAATTTACCTAGTAAATATATAGTAGTTCCACAAGTTAATTTAGCGACAATAGTAAGCAGTAAAAATCCATCTAAATATAGATCAGAGTTATTTAGAAATATTGATTATGTTATATTTAGTGAAAACTTTAGTGATACTTTATTACTTATAGAATTAAATGATAGCACACATAAAAAAATAAGTCGCAAAGACAGAGATTTAAAAGTAAAAAGAATATGCAACTCTGCAGAATTAAAATTAATGACCTTTTACACATCATATCCAAATGAAAAAGAGTATGTATTATCAAGAATTCTAAAAGCTTTAGAAAAAGATGATACTACTACCCCACTATAATATTAAGAATTAAGAAAAATAAAATACTTATTATTATACCTAAATTCAAATACCTATTTTCTTTATAAGAAGTCGCTTTAGGAAATATCTCTTTAATAGCAAGGGTTATCATTAATCCGCCTACAAATATTAATATAATATTAATTAAATTAGCACTTATAAAATCTTTCAAAAAGAAATAAGCTGCAAGTGCCCCTACTGGTTCAGCAAGGCCAGATATAAGTGCATACTTAAAAGCCTTAACTTTTGATTTTGTACTATAATAAATAGGAATAGCTATAGCGATGCCTTCAGGTATATTATGAAGCATAATGGCAAAACCAAGCTTAAGACCCAAACTAATATCTGTATAAGAACTCATAAACGTTGCAATACCTTCAGGAAAGTTATGTATTACTAAAGCAGTAGCGCTCAAAACCCCAAGTTTATATAAATTATCTTTACTAGTTTTCTCTATTCTATGGTTAAGTATCGTGATAATCAAGTAACCTATCATAAATGCTACTACTGATATATATTGACCTTTCACAAGTCCATAAGACGCTAGTAAAGCAAAAAAAGATTCAGGAATTAAATCAGTTATGCTAATAAGAATCATTATACCAAGTGAAAAAGATAAAAAGAAAGCAATAATCTTATTAATGCTTTTTTCTTTAAATTTTAAAAACACTACCCCTACTCCAAGGACAGTAGATAAACCAGCAACAAGAGAAATTAAAAATGGTATAATCATACTTAATATTATTAATAATAACCAAAATATACCACAAAAAAAATACAGTAAAATGAATTATACTTTCTTCATTGTCCATAATATTAATGGGAGGTAGTTAATAATTATGAATAGATCAACTAATAATTCTAGTAATATGAGTAAAAACTCAAGTAAAAATACTAGCAAATCAAAAAACAATTCCAAGAATAATTCAAGAAATTGTTCAAACAACAGTTGTAGATAAAAATTGTTAATTTTACCACTTAATAATATATATTATAATTTGGCATGAGGATGACTTTGATAGTCATCTTCTTTTTTTGCGTTACTTAAATGAGTATAAATCTCAGTAGTCACTAAGTTTTCATGTCCTAATATTTCCTGAATAACTCTAAGATCAGCTCCATTATTAATTAAATGAGTAGCAAACGAATGCCTAAGTGTATGCGGAGATATTTCTTTCGTTATACCAGCTTCATGAGTTAACTTCCTTAATATTTTAAAGAAACCTTGTCTAGATAACTTACCACCTATATTATTTACAAATACATAATCACTAGTTTTAGTTTTAAGAATAAATGCTCTATATTCATCCAAATATAATCTAAGCCACTCTATAGCGTACGTATTAAGGGGTGTTATACGTTCTTTTTTACCTTTACCCATAATTCTTATCACACACTCATCAAAATCAAGCGCAGATAGCTTTAAATCAGTAAGTTCACTTATTCTCATACCTGTAGCATATAAAACTTCAAGAATCGCTTTATTTCTATAATCAGTAGGTTTAACAAGTTTAATTTCAAGTAACTTTTGAATTTCTTCAAAAGATAAATAATTAGGAAGCTTCTTCTCAAGTTTTGGCATTTTAATACCATCGCATGGATTTACATTAAGATCGCCTTCATAAACCAAAAAAGTATATAAAGAATTTATAACAGTTAAATAATGCGCTTTTGTTTTAGCAGTTAACTCTATTTTATATAAATAATCTTTAATATCATCATTTGTTAGTTTACTAATACTTTTATCTTTAAAATGCAAATCAAGTTTCTTTAAATTATCTTTATAAGAATTATATGTATTATTACTTAGTTTTTTTTCATACTTTAGATAATCTAAATACTTATCAATTAAATCATCTAGTTTCACTTCTTCTTTTTTCTTCATTTTAGCCTCATATTAATTATACATTATTTTTAACTTTTTTAATAGAAAAACTTTAAACTTTTTATTTACTTTAATAAGTGATATAATATTTATGAGGTATTTATGGAAATATTAGCAAACAAATTAAGACCTACTAAACTAAGTGAAGTAATTGGTCAAAGCCACCTAATTGGTGAAAATAAAATAATTTCTAACTTAATTAAAAATCAAAAACTTTTTTCCATGATATTTTATGGTAAACCAGGTATTGGCAAAACAAGTATCGCAACTGCTATAGTAAAAGAACTTGATAAACCATTTAAAATACTTAATGCAACTATTAATAAAAAAGACGATTTTGACTACGCAATAAATGAAGCAAGAATGGCGGGAGAACTTATTTTAATAATAGATGAAATACACAGAATGAATAAAGATAAACAAGATATACTATTACCTCATATCGAAAGTGGTTTAATAATATTAATCGGACTTACTACAAGTAACCCTTATTTTAAAATAAATCCAGCAATAAGAAGTAGATGTCATATTTTTGAGTTAAAAGAATTATCAATGGATGAACTCTTTAGTGGAATAAAAATAGCATGCACGCACCTAGAAGGCATAATAATAGATGATGATACAATTAAACATATTACTAATATATCAAATGGAGATTTTAGATATGCACTTAACATACTTGAAATGGCCTACTATAGTACATCAGATAAAAAAGTAAATTTAGATATCATCAAAAGTATAAATTCTAAACCAGTATTATTTGGAGATGCAAATGAAACAGATCACTATGATTTATTATCAGCTCTACAAAAATCAATACGAGGAAGTGATGAAAATGCTACAATGCACTACTTAGCAAGACTCATAGAATTAGAAGATTTTGACTCAATATATAGACGTCTAGCAGTTATTGCTTATGAAGATATAGGTCTAGCAAATCCAGCTATAGGTTCAAGACTTGAATCAGCAATAAATTTATGCGAACTTGTCGGAATGCCAGAGGCAAGAATTATAATTGGTGAAATAGCACTAGAGATGGCTTTATCTCCTAAAAGTAACAGTGCATATCTAGCGATAAATAATGCAATAAATGATGTTAAAAAGGGTTTAACAGGAAGTATACCAGAAAATATAAAGTTCAATAATAATACTTACATCTACCCTCACGATTATCCAAAATCTTGGGTTAAACAAAACTATATGCCAGCTAAACTTCAAAACAAAATTTATTACATACCAAAAAATAATGCAGTGGAATTAGGATTTTTAAAAATAAATAAAGATAGAAAGGGATTGAAATAATATGAAAATAGCAGTTTTAGGAACAGGGGTTTATAGCCTTGCAATAGCAAGCGCACTTACAAGAAATAATAATGAAATAACAATGTGGACACATGATACAAATATTAAAGAGGAATATACTAAAACAAAACAATTAAAATCTATAATAGACGTAGAAATAAATAACAATATTAAAGTAGATGATAACTTAGAAAATGTAATTAAGGATGCAAGCATTATTTATATAGTTACTACATCAAAATTCTTTAATAGTTTAGTAAAAAATATGAAACCATTTTATAAAAAGAATACACCTATTTGTATAGCAACAAAAGGAATAGATGATGACACAACTGAGTTTTTATCAAATGTAGTTAAAAAAGAATTAAAAACTACAGCAATAAGCGTTATATCAGGGCCAACTTTTGCAGTAGATATACTAAACAATGAACCAGCTGCACTAAGTCTTGCAACTAAACATAAACTTACTTGTAACATGGTGTTAAATACATTACCAAGCAGTACTTTAAAATTACGAGTAACAAACGATTTAATCGGAGTTCAAATATGCGGAGCAGTTAAAAATGTTGTTGCTATAGCAGCAGGTATAACAAACGGGTTAGGATACTCTACTTCTACATCAATATTTTTAATAAATGAAGCACTTCATGACATAAAAAAAACAATATACTATCTAGGAGGAAATAAAAAAACAGTATTATCTTATGCTGGACTAGGAGACTTATTTTTAACTTGCACAAGTCCTAAAAGTAGAAATTATTCATTTGGTTATACGATAGGTAAATATAAAAATGAAGAAAAAACAAATGAGTATTTAAAAAATAACACAGTAGAAGGATATCATGCTCTTATAAGTTTAACAAAACTACTAAATAAACATAAAATAAAAATACCATTAATTACATTAATAAATGATATTATATCAAATAAAAAAAATCCAGAGGATTTAATAAATTTTCTAATAGAAAAAGAGTAACACAACTACTCTTTTTTGCTTGTAATATCATCAATAATATAATAACTCATATATATTCCAGCAGTACTTGGAACCATCATCATAGATGATATTACACTACTTTTAATAGGTATTTCTTTACTTGCAACAACTGGTATATTCAAACTAATATTATCTTTTCTTAAAATTGTTCTAATTTTTTTAGCAAGTGGATCATATTCAGTCTTAGATAACTTAGTTAAATAAACCATACTAGGATTTACTCTATTACCCATCCCCATCGAACTAATAATTTTAATATTATGCTTAAGTGCATATTTAATAATTTCAAGTTTAGTATCTACCGTATCACATGCATCAATAATATAATCAGGAAAACCAATTTCATCAATATTTTCATTACTTAAAAAAATATTTTTTGAAACAATATTTACATCAACATTAATATTTTTATATCTATTTAAAGCACTTTCAACTTTACTTTTCCCCATATTATTTACATCACTAATAACTTGTCTATTTAAATTAGATAAAGTAAAGTTATCACTATCAATTATAGTAATATTTCCTACCCCACTTCTAACAAGGCATTCAAGGGCACTTCCCCCTACTCCGCCAATACCAATTATAGTAACAGATGCATTAATTAATTTATTTAAATTTTCTTCTCCAATAAGCATTTCAGTTCTCTCAAACATAATAACTTCTCCTTCTAAAAAAAAAATCTAAAGATAAGCCTCTAGATAAAGCCCGCTACACGCGAGGTGGTAGAATACATGAAAAGCTTTGGATTCTTATTCACTTAATGGATAAGTCTTCTAACCTGCTAAACAATTAATTCCCCGATTATCTATCATAGTCGGTTTATTGAGTAATCTTACCTTTAGATGACTTAATTATAACATATAATAATAAAATATGCTAGTAATTTTAAACTTTTCTTCTTTTTTGAACAGATTCTAAAAATCCATTCTCATTAGTATACCAAAATGGAAACCCATATCTTAGTCTTTCTTCAACAGATAACTTTCTACTGTTATACCAAAACTGTAATCTATTATCAAAATAACCAGGTACACTTTTATATTCAACTGCTCCAGCTAAATAAATATACTTACTAAGTGGGGAAAACATTTTAATGTTTTTAAGAGTAGATCTATATAATCTTAAAGGAGTATCATAAGCAAGTTTAGATAACTCATCATTTTCTCCGTTAAATCTTAAATCATGTAAATCTAAAAGTTTATTAGCAGAATCAATTTTAGCCATATTCTTAACAACGCTTATATTATCAAATTTTAAATAAGCATCAAATCTTCTTTCTCTAAATTTAATATCTGAATCAATAAGCATTAACTCATTATCATTAACTTCCTCTAAATCATGTTTCTTAGTTTGTGAAATACACTCAAACTCAGTTAAAATTTCTCTAATCATAAACATATTATAAAGAACATCTATTTTTTGATGACAACTAACACAAGATTGTTTAATAGTCCTAAAAGCATGCTCAGTTAATAAATTTAAATTAATAAAAAGACGCCTAGTTCCTCTATCATAAGATATTCCATCATCAAACGGTTCAGTATGATAATAATTCACACTAAAAATATAATTTTTAACATCATAAAAATCAATTAAATAATCAACTATATCTACCAAATCATTATTATTTAATAATGTTCTTTCAATAGACTTACTAATAAGTATATCTCTAATTACTTCCATAACTCCCCTTTTTGTAACTAATATTATACATTTTTTTGTAAAAAAGTCAATTATTTTAAATTCTTAGACCTCTCTAAAGGACTCAAATAAAACCCAAGTCTTATTCTTTCTTCAAAATCAAATCGTCTTAAACTATCAATATAATTAAACATACTACTTTTATGATAAAAACTAAGTCTATCTAAAACACCAGGATTAACTAATTTCATAAATCTAAAATAAGGTGAATCTTCAATAATAGATGCATCTTTACTATAATTTCTAAAATAAGCATAGTTTAACTCACTTTCATAAAAAGCAGTCAAATCAATTAAAAAATCATCTTCGCTTATTAATAAAATTATCTCTTTCATATTATCTATTTTAACTAAATTTTCAATCGGAGATAAACGTACATACTTATTTTGCAGTAATAATATTTCCTTAGAAGACACATCATGTTCAGTTAATAAATACTCATAATCAGCAAGCAAATACTCTTTCATAAAACTATTCTTACCAAAAATTATTTTAAAATGTTTAACATGCTCAAACTCATGTATAATCATTTCAATAAGCGTAAGATTAGCATATTTATAAAAGTTATCATCTTCCGTAAGTCCTCTATGTAGCACAAGAAAACATCGCACATAACCTAGCATATTCTTATAATTAAAACTAACAGCTTTATTATCATAATTATAATTTGCAATACCTTCACTATCATCACTAAAATCAATGGATTTAACTAAATCATAAACTCTATAAAAATCTCTTAATTCATTACATAAAAAAAGTAATTCACCTTCAGTGATATACCTTTTTTCTTTACATGCGTTTAATATTATTTTAAGTATAACTTCTTGCATACCTATATATTACTGTAAGTTAAGCAGTTCGTCAACACTAATTTCTTTAGCACCTTCAAACTGATACAAATAATTATATATTTTAGATACCCAAGATGGACTAGCAACTTTTACACCATTTTCATACGTTGGATTATACTTATAACCAATAGATTCAACAGTAGTAAGTCCTTGCGAGAAATATCCATCATTTAGAAGCTTAATATAACTAAACACTCCATATTCAATAGTTTTATAAGTAATAACACTACCACCACTCATACCACCAAATATATTATTTTTATTAAGCATACTTCTAGCAGCATACCCAGATTCAACGTTTACTATAGTTTTAGCAATCTTTGCGTCAACTGCTGGATAAAAACCACAAAAGTAATCAATAAGACCAATCATATATTCTTTACTAGCATAAGTTGGTACTACATTATTAGAAAACACTTCTGGATTTGTACCAAGTAATCCTATAACATAGTTAAATAACTGTTCATCAAATGACTCATAACTTGTAGTTAAATTAAACACATTAGTTTCATCAAATTCATCTTTACCAGTATTTAAAAGTCTAATTTGATCTGCTATATACCCCTCAGTTATTTGAAATGAATTAGTATAAAAACTAATTGTACTTTCATTTTCTACTAAAAATTCATCAATAGCTATAGCTAATAATTCTTCTTTAGAAATTTTCTTAGTATCACTAGCAATTATAGATTTACTATTAATTGTAGTTTTACCTCCATCAATAATACTTAGTGATATATACCCTGTAATACTAGATATTCCAAATAGTATTAAAGCTATACTAAGCACTGCACATGGTGTTATATTTTTCATTATTTTTCTCATCTTCCTCTACCTTCCGGCTAATATAAATTATAACATAAATTATGAAAAAAGTCAATCATTGTATCTCATTTGATACAAAATAAAATTGTATTAAAACTACTATATATTATGCACCAAACATAGAAAAAACACCACTATTGTGGTGCATTAAGATCATTTAAATTCATAAATCTATTTTCAGTAGGTGCATTCACAACACCTGGAGTCGCCATATTATTTTGTGCTCCAGGCATAGGCGGCATACCGGCAGGTATATTATTATCTACCCCACTAGCTGGCGGCATAGGTGGCATTCCCGAAGGAACAATATTCTCTAGTCCACTAGCTGGAGGAATAGGATTACCGCTTCCAGGAATTGGCGGTATATTATTACTCATAACAGCCGCATTATCATTAAGTGTTCCTGCAACTATTTCTTTTTTTGTTTTCCAAGTAGCCGTTACATCACAACTAGATGAATATGGCGCTGGATCTGGTAAATCAAGTTTAACTATCATAGGTATTTTAAACGCAGAACCAAATGCAACACAAGTACCTGGTTGAAGTGTTTTTTGTTTCTCTAAAATATCAGCAGATACACCAGGTAACATCTCTTCAATATATTTAATATCTTTTGGATGTGTCATTTTAAATATTAAAAAGTTTGAAATCTGAGATATAACAGTCTCACTCATCTCAACAGGTCTTTGAGATATTATATTAAGAAGTATCCCATATTTTCTACCCTCTTTAGCAATACGGTCAAATATATTATACCCGATTAAAAATGTATCTTTATCATTTTGAACATATCTATGAGCTTCTTCTAAAAATAAATGAAAAGGAACACTAGCTCTTTCATCATTAGCTTTAGAAAATTGAAACAATAATCTTGAATATATCTTAACGATAACTTTAGCAACATGATCATCAACTTCTTCTAAATTAACATTTATAACTTGTGCCTTATTACCATTGATTGAAGTTAAATTTTTAACAAACCCTTTTATATCATAATCAGTTTTAACAAAAAACGAATTTATATTACTATTAATTATCGCATTAAGTCTAACTTTAAGAATAATTGCGATATCATAAAGTGTTTCATTATGTAAGAACCCTTCACTAATTAAAGTAAACTCAAGTGCGCTTTGAAATTCTTTTAAATCAAACGTAGCAATCTTAGGAACCACAACAGACTCATGATCTTCTTGAATAAATGTTAAAATATAATCAGTAATTAAAACACTTTCCCCAAATTGTCCTCTTGAATCAATTTCAAAACATTCACTAAATGACCTAGTATAACCCATACCAGGTATTACAGCATCAAAATTCATCTCATCAGTATGACAAACTTCAATAACTTTAAATATTTCATTCTTCTTAGTTTGTATAGTTTCATTACTAAATAAAATAGCAATTAAAGCTTTAGCAATCAAATGATTTTTATAAGCATTACTCTCAGGACTATTCAAAGAAAATATTTTAGCAAGTTTAACAGTATGTTCAATAATCGGTAATTGCGCATGTGACTCAGCTTGAAGCAGTAGTGCAAAATCATCTACAGTTAAAAGGTTAAGTGGAATCTCAAGTGGCAAATCAGTAGGCTCTGTTCTATTACTTGTAATAAACTTATAATGATAATCAGGATTATACTCACTTAGTTTAGAAAAAGATGTTCTATACTCACCAAAAGAGTCAAATATAATTACATTAGCACCAATCGAATTAATTAATTTATTATTAAATATATTTTGCATAATTCTAGTAGTACCATAAGATTTACCTGACCCAGAGTTACCAAATATAGCTAAATGATTAGCAAATAAATTATTAAGCCTAGGAACAACTTTAAATCCTTTATAAATCGCATGGTTACCAAGAACAATAGCCTCATCACCCTCAGTACCTACAAGTTCCATTAACTCTTCACTATTAATAATTCTAATTTGACTATTAAGCAGTGGCTTTCTTAAGATACCATTTAAATATCTTCCATCAACGTATTCTCCAAGAAGTCTAATCTTAATTAACTCTTTATTAAGTTCAGAAACTTCTCCTAAAATTCTTTGTTCACCAGACTCAAATATAACATGTAAGTTCATTAAATCTGTACTAGCAGCAGATGTTGCTTTATTCTCAACATGAGCTATACTCTCACCTATATATAAAATATTTCCAAACATTTAAAAGCACCTCTTTATTCTAATTAAAATTATAACATAAAAAAATAAAAAGTGAAATAACATTTTCAACTTTTTACTTTTATTTTATCTAGACCTTCCTAATTCATCAAGTTTAGTGTCAATGAAATCTTTAAAATCAACTTCACTATTAAAACTACCTAATAAAAAATTCCATAATATTTCTTGTTTTTGACGAGTTTCAGGATCTACATTATCACTAGAAAAGCCACCTGTCCACTCTTCTTCATAACATCTATAACTATTTTTCATGTACCCTACTAACTAAATTTTAACATAATAGAAACCATAATACAACAAAAAAAGTTAGGCATTACTAACTCATTTCTTTCTGCATAACTAAAGATAAATCTCTAATAATACTCAAATCTTCAATTTCAACTAATTCATCATTATCTAATAAAACATATTTAAATTTTTTTAAATCATTTTTTCCAATAATAAAGAAATAAAATCTATTTCCATGACTAACTTTATTTGTAACCACATATTCATGACCATCAGATAACTCAATTACATTTCCGATTTCAAGCATAAATTATTTACCTCTACTAGTATAATCTTCAATATTAATTTCTTCATCAATACTAACATTATTTTTGTAATTATTATAAACAGCGTATGAAGATCCAGCACCACATATAGCAGCAGCTATCCCAATCATTAAAATCGGAAATGCTTCTGGATTATCAAATGATTCGAAATTAACCGCAACAGTACCAGCTGTAATTAAACCAGCAGCAGCAAGTGCATAATTAGCAAAATCATTTCTAACCATATCATTAACTTTACTATATTTAAATCTATTTTTCATTTATATTTCCCCTTTCAGAAGACCTATTATATAACATTATTAAAAATTGCACAAGAATATATCACATTATATTAAAAAAAGACAAATTATTTACAAATTTATCTTCTTTTATTACCACTATTACTATTACTTTTTCTGTTTTCACGTAACTTATAAGCACAGTACGCCGAAACAGAACCAAGTACCGTACTACCAATAGCAACATAATTTAAAGACGAGCTTACTTCAGAATTAAAATTATCTAAGTTAACACCAAGTGCAATAGCACATATATATCCAACTGCAGTCCCAGTATAAGCAAGCAACTCTTTACCAGTAACACTCTCTTTATTATTATATCTGTATTTTTTCATTATCTTTTATACTCTCATTTCCGTCCATTAAAACTTTAGTTTTTAAAACTTCTACACAATCACGAAAACTCATATCTTTATTATGCGAAAAATCTCTTTTAATAATTCTATGCAAATACTCAACGTGACAACCTATAAAACCATATTTTTTTGCAATTTCATTAGCTTTATCTACATCATCTTGAAGATGCATATCAAGAAATGCTACATAATCTTTAATATCATAAAACAACGGTCCACCTAGTTTAAAATATTCAAGACTATATCTTTTAAAAAAATCATACTTATTCATATTGCCCTATCTTCCATTTAATAATTTCACTAGTTAAACTAGGATTAGCTTTACCACCAGTTTTTTTCATAACTGCCCCAACAAAAAATCCTAGTAAATTAGTTTTTCCATTTTGATAAGCACTAACTTGCTCTTTATTATTTTCAATTATTTCATCAATAATCTTACCAAGCTCATCTTCATCAGAAACTTGAGAATTTTCACTAATAAACTCTTCTGGAGATTTCTTCTCTTCTAAACTTTTATAAAATATTTCTTTACCTTGTTTACTAGATATATTCCCAGATTCAATATTATCAGTTATAATTTTAAGAAACTTAGGCTCTAAATAAAAATCATTTATACTAATTTCCTCTTTATTTAAATAACCCAAAATAGTAGTAAGAAGCCAGTTAGAACAAACACTAGGTTTAATACCTATATTCATGCACGAATCAAAATAATCAGAAACATCTTTATTTTTAATTAACTGCGCAGCATCTACATATGAAAGTTTATAATCATTTAAATACTTTTTAATTCTTTCATTTGCAAGTACTGGAATTTCACTTTTAATTTCTTCAACAAACTCTTTATCAAGTTTAAAAGGTGGAATATTAGGTTCTATAAAATATTTATAATCAATAGCATTTGCTTTACTACGCATAAACACAGTTGAAGCACTTGCTTCATCCCATCTTCTAGTTTCTTGTTTAATTTCACTTTCATAAGTTCCATTATTAATAGCGTCAAGTTGCCTTTTAGTTTCATATAAAATAGCCCCTTTAATACCACCAAGGGAGTTTACATTTTTAACTTCAACTTTAGTCCCCCAGTTAGAAGGATCTTTTTCATCTAATTCTTCTTTCATAACAGATAAATTTACATCACATCTAATTTGACCTTTTTTAGGGTCAGCATCACTAATACCAGCATATTGATATAATTTAATAATTGTATCTACAAACGCAAGTACTTCTTCAGCGTTATGAAAACAAGGCGCAGTAACAAGTTCAAAAAGAGGAAGACCAGCCCTATTATAATCAACTAAAGAAGTTCTCTCGCCATGATCAAGTGCCGCAGTATCTTCTTCTAAATGTATATTATCAATAACCGCAGTTTTAAAATCTCCATTAAGTTCATATTCAACTTCTCCATATATACCAACTGGCGCAGGTTTAGTTTCCTGCGTAATTTGAAACCCTTTTGGTAAATCTGGATAATAATAATTTTTTCTTTCAAAGTAAATATACTCTGGAACAGTACACCCTAAAATCATACTCATTTTAAGGGCCATTTTAAGAACGTTTTTATTAAGAACAGGCAAACACCCAGGCAGAGCTAAATCAAGTGGTGCAACATTAGTATTAGGTATTTCACAAAAGTCATTTTTAGCTTTTGAAAAAACCTTAGTATTAGTTTTATTACAAACGGTATGCATTTCAATACCAATTAAAACTTTATACATTTATAACACCTCCTTTGCAACTTGATTTTTATAAGTCATATTATCTTCAAGAGTTTTTGCTATATTTAAAACAGTTTCATCTTCATAACAGTTACCAGTAATATTAATTCCAACAGGAAGATTATTTATAAAACCATTAGGTATTGTAATTGATGGAAAACCACCAAAGTTACCTATTTGCATATGATCTTCAAGTGCATTAACTTTACTATCCATAACTTCATTAGCTAAACTTAAATCTTTAGCAGGACCAGCTCCCGCAGGTAAAATAATACCATCATATTTTTTAAATAAATCTTTATATTTATCAACTACTAGTCTTCTAAGTCTTTGTGCATTATGAAAATATTTATCTTTATTACTAGCCTCTAAAACATAAGATCCTATAACAAATCTTCTTTTAATAAGTGTAGAAAAACCATTAGTTCTAAAATCTTTCATCATATCAATATAATTATCTTTATTAGATCTTGGTCCAAAACTAATACCAGTTAAATTAGATAAATTACTAGTAGCCTCAGCACAGCTAATAACAACGTATGCACTGTTTACTGCATTTAAAATATTTTGAGAAATAGACTCCTCTACTACATCAAATCCCTCATTTCTTAAAATATCTAAAGTACTATGAAAGTTACTTAAATGCGAGGTAAGCTCACTACTTGGGTTATCATAATTATTAATATCACATAACTCTTTAATATAACAAACTTTAAGATTCTCATTCTTAGTTTTTAAACTATCAAATAACTTAATATTACCAGAATCAAAACTTGTCATATCGTTTTTATCAATACCTTTCATAGCATCAACTACTATAGCAGCATCTTCTACATTTCTAGTAAATACACCACATGTATCAAGGCTACTTGCAAAAGCAAAAAGTCCATATCTAGATATCATACCATATGTCGGTTTATACCCAACAATACCGCAGTAAGCAGCAGGTTTTCTAATAGAATCTCCAGTATCAGAGCCAAGTGCATAAGGATAAACACCAGCAGCAACAGCCGCAGCAGACCCAGCAGATGACCCAGCACACATCTTAGTAATGTTCCAAGGATTTTTAACAACTCCAGTATGACCAGTAGTACCAGTACCACCCATTCCAAATTCATCTAAAACAGTTTTATTTACAATAACTGCTCCAGCATTTTTTAAATTTTTAACCGCAGTCGCATCAAAAAATGGAACATAATTTTTAAGTGTATTTGAAGAACCCGTACTAAGAATATCCTTAGTAGAATAATTATCTTTAACACCAAAAGGAATCCCAGAAAGCATACTATCAGATTTAATATCATTACTAGGGCTCTCTAAAATAGTAACAAATGCATTACATTTTTCTTGAATATTAAAACTTTTATCTAAAGATTCTTTAACTAATTCCTCGCTAGTAATCTCACCACTAATTAATAACTTATTAATTTCAGTTATACTCTTACTCATTAGATTCATTTTTATTCACCACCTTCGGAATTTCAACTTCACGCCCAGATACATCACTACAGTTCTTCAAAATATCATCTATATCACTATTATCATGCATATCATCTTCTCTTAAATTATAAGAAAAATCATCAAGCGCAAAAGACATAGGACTCACAGTCTCTATGCTTTCAATCTCATTTATCTTTTTAATATGCGCATCAATTATACTAAATTCTTCTAAAACCATTTTATTTTCTTCATCAGTTAAACCAATTAATAATTTATCAGCATACATATCTATAATTTCTTTTGTAAAATTCATAAAAATCCTTTCTTAAAAATCACAATTATTTGGAGTTCTATAGTAAGGCACTACATCACGAATATTATCTACACCAGTAACATACATAAGTAATCTTTCAAATCCCATACCAAATCCAGAATGAGGAACTGTTCCAAATTTTCTTAAATTTAAATACCAAGAAAGCTCTTCTTTAGACACATTCATATCATCCATTCTCTTAGCAAGTTTATCATAATCTTCTTCTCTTTGAGAACCACCCATAAGCTCACCAACACCAGGAATTTCTAAATCAACAGCCGCAACAGTCTTCCCATCTTCATTAAGTTTCATATAAAATGATTTAATATCTTTTGGCCAGTTATAAATAAATACTGGACAGTTAAAGTACTCAGTAATATACTTTTCATGTTCTTTAGCAATATCTTCTCCATGCTTAGGCTCAAATTCCCACTTTTTATCAGCACTTTTAAGAATTTCAATAGTCTCTTCATGCGTAATTCTTTTAAACTCAGAAGATATCAACTTTTCAAGTTTTTCTATTAAACCTTTTTCAACAAAACTATCTAAAAATTTCATTTCATCGCTAGCATTTTCTAAAATATACTTAACTGCATACTTCAAAAAATCTTCCATAATATCCATATTACCAGCTAAATCACAAAACGCAATTTCAGGTTCCATCATCCAAAACTCAGCAGCATGAATCTTAGTATTAGAATTCTCAGCTCTAAAAGTAGGCCCAAAAGTATAAGTTTTAGAAAAAGCCGTGGCAAACGTTTCAGCTTCAAGTTGCCCAGAAACAGTTAAACCAACTTTTTTACCAAAGAAATCTTTATCATAATTTTTATTATCTTTAGTCGCGTCAAGCGTAGTAACTGTAAACATTTCTCCAGCCCCTTCGCAATCAGACGCAGAAAGAATCGGAGCATGAAAATACACATACCCTCTATCTTGATAATACTTATGAATAGCCATTGAAGCAACACTTCTTACTTTAAATACCGCATTAAATAAATTAGTTCTAGGACGAAGGTACGCTTCCTCTCTTAAAAATTCTCTAGTATGTCTTTTAGGCTGAATAGGATAATCCTCTGGACACTCTCCTACAACAGTAATATTAATAGCTTTAATCTCAAAATCTTGATTTCCTTCAGATTTTAAAACTATACCATCTATTTCTAAAGATGCTCCAACTAAAATCTTACTAATCTCTTCAAAATTACTAATACTTCTATCATAAACAACTTGAACAGTTTTAAAACAAGTACCATCACTAAAATCAATAAAACCAAAATCTTTTTGTTTACGATGATTTCTTATCCATCCTTTTATTTTAACTTCTTTATCAAAACTTTCTTTATAAGTTTCATATAATTTTTTAATTTCCATTTTAATCACCCTTTACATATTTTGAACTAAATAATCAATAACTTCACTCTCATCAAGTAAAACTTCTTCTTTAGTCGCATTATCTTTTATATTAATTAATCCTTTTTGTAAATCTTCATCTTTTAAAATAAGAATAAATTTACTATTATAATTATCTGCTAGTTTAAACTGAGACTTCATACTAAGATCATTTATACTAAGTTCAGTAAGTATTCCATTAAGTCTTAAACTTTGAGCAAGTTTTAACCCATGATACTTCTCTTCTTCACTAATCGCAAGAATAAATACATCTAAATTATTATAATCACTAAGTTCACCAACTTTTTTACTAAGTTCTAAAATAATTCTATCAAGACCAAGCGCAAAACCTACCGCAGGAATACTAGGTCCATCAAGCGAAGCAACTAGATTATCAT
This sequence comes from uncultured Muribaculaceae bacterium, assembly GCA_964370755.1. GTDB lineage: Bacteria > Bacillota_I > Bacilli_A > RF39 > UBA660 > CAKOSP01. The sequence continues at coordinate 14,258 of CAYJKL010000005.1, read as the reverse complement.
ATCTACCTCCACCACCTAAAGTAATTCCTTCTTCATTAATAAATTCATATACATTCTCAGTATAATAATCAAGTCCTCTAACAATTTTTGGATTAACTTCATAATCCACTTCTAGAATCGTTAAAAGTTTTTGTAACTCTTTAAAACGAACACTACTCTCATCACTTAAATAATCAGTAATCTTAGGTAAATTTTTAAATATATCTTTATCACTATCAACTTTACAATCAATAATTCTAAGCGGATTAGTTTCAAATCTTTTCTTACAGTCCCCGCACAAAGTATCAAGGTGAGGCTTAATATACTCTTTTAAAGCATTTTTATAATTCTCACGACTTTCCATATCACCAAGACTATTAATATGAACAGTTACATCACTAAATCCAAGTTCATTAAATAAATTAAAACCTAAACTAATAATCTCAGCATCTACTTTTATACTACTTGAATTAAATACTTCAATCCCAAACTGAGTAAACTCTCTATATCTTCCAGCTTGAGGTCTTTCATATCTATACATAGGTCCAATATAAAAATACTTAAGGATATCATTTCTATTTCCATAAAGTTTATTTTCAATTAAACTTCTAGCAACACTAGCAGTTCCCTCTGGTCTAAGAGTAATATTTCTATCACCTCTATCTTTAAAATCATAAGTCTCTTTAGAAACTATATCAGTAGTCTCTCCAACTCCTCTATGAAAAAGTTCACTTGATTCAAATATCGGAGTTCTAATAAAGTTCACATTATAAAGTTTCATATAATCTTTTATTATATCTTCAATATTTTCAAGAATTATTGCTCCCTTTCCATAAATATCATACGTTCCTTTTGGTTTTGTTATCATAAAATATCCTTTCTAAAATATAAAAAGCCTAAAACATAAGGGCGAGATAAATCACGCGGTACCACCTTAATTTTAGACTTCATTATTTTTATCGCAAAACGCGTTTTTCCATTATTTATAAATGTGTTCTTCCTAGCATTCATATATAAGCATTTACACCAACTTAGCTCTCTCTATAATATATTTAAACACAGTACTCCACTTACAGGAAAAAATTGTATACATTTATATTACACCAAATTAAGGCTCATTGCAAGCAAAAACCAAATTTATTCCAAAAAACATATGATATTTACATCATATTTCAATTCTATTCTTACGACATACTTATAGAAAGTAAATAAAATTAAAAAAACTTACGAAATATCATAAGTTTTTTGTAACGTACTTTTTATTGAATTTACCAAATTAATAAGTGAATCTAAACTATCAAATCTAGATCTCATAATTACATCAAGTAACCCAAAACTAATCACTATTTTACCACTTTCAATATCAGATACAAAACTACATAAATAATTTATATAATTTTCTTTATCATCAGCAGTAACTGCTAAACAATCAATAGTATGTTCAACATTAATTTTAAAATTCGAGCAAATATTATGAACATTCAAACTAAACTCTTGTTTAGCAAGTAAAGAATCAAGATACTGAATTATTTCATGTTTTTGACTTTGAATTACTGTATCAAGTTCCTCTCTTGTTATAGGTTCTTTTATCAAAGTATCTGCAATAACATTCTTTGTAAGATTAATACGACTATAAATTTTATTTACAAGCGCATTCTTATTATCAATAGATAAACTTGAATTAGTAGTTATAATATTTGTTATGTGAAAAAGTTCACTTTCAAATGACAGTTCATAAGTTTCTTGCATTTTAGCAATTTCATATTCCTTACCTTTTAATAAACTTTCACACTTAGTTATAAGTCTTGATATATTTATATCATCATACCAAAATTCTTTATTTTCCTTTAATTTAATTTTCTTATAAAAGTAAGATTTACTTTCTTTACAAGTTATCCCATTTTTCACGAAAAATTCTTTTAAAGCTTCTTTTAAATATTTGTTATAGATTTTAGTTATTTCCAAACGAACTTTTTTAAGCTTTTGATCAGAAAAACTAGTAAATGTCGTCATACTTACATTATTATACTTTAAAAGTGTACCAATTTCTTTATAAGCCTCATTATATTTATTAAAATAATCAACATTAAATCTACGCTCATAAAAAATACCTGCATCCATTAAAATAACATACATATGATGTTGCTCACATTCAAAATTATAGAAATTAATATCTCCATCATTTACAACATAAGGAGTAAAAGTTTCAACTTCATCTTCTTCATCAAATATAACTACATTTTCATTAGAAATATCAGTAAAAACCAAAGCTCCATTTTTATTAAAATACAAATCAAGCACTTCATAATCAGCATTAATTTGCTTCATATATGTATCACTTATTTTATTAATATCAGGGTGATACTTCTTAGATAACTTTCTATACATTTTCTTAGCTTCAGCAAATGTATTTAAACTTCTAAAAGAACTTAAATCATCATTAAATTCATCAATCATAATTATACTCTACCACCATATAATCCACCATTATATAAATCTAAATTTTTAACCGAATCCATATATTCTACTAAAAACATATTCATAACTTCAGCAGATGCAAAACTTACAAGGCTAAATTCCTCTTCACTTAACTTAAGTAAATCAAAGTATCTTAGTTTCGTATCAAAATCAACGTCATATTTTAATGAATTACCCAGAATTTCTAAATTATATTTTTCTAAACTATCTTGAAAAACCCTAGATCCATCAACAAACTCTAAACCATCTTTATTAATAACTTCAAAAAGAAGTCCAATATAACGATTAAGCATAGCTTCAACAAATAAATCAGTATTTTCTTTAATAAATCTATTATTTTTATTACTACTTACATAACCATATATAATTGCTTTAGTTTTTTCAAGCAAATTATCTTGTAATTTCATCTTATCTTTATCATCTAGTTTATTAGCTAAATTATATTTTAGAAGAAGAACATCAACTGCACCAAATCTAATATCCAAAATACTATGATATTGTTCAAATAAATCAAGTACATCACTATCAAGACTTAACTCAACGTTCTTACCATTAATATCAGTATTCATCGTATAACCTAAATTCATAATCGCTACCCCCTTTGTAACTATCTAAAATTATATCATATTTGTTACTTTTTGTCAATGTTCAAGCTAATTTTAAGTTCATCAAGCTGTTTTTTATCTACATTACTAGGACATTCACTCATTAAACAAGACGCACTAGCAGTCTTAGGAAACGCAATAACATCTCTAATATTTTCAGTACCAGTTAAAAGCATAGTAAGTCTATCAAGACCAAATGCTATACCACCATGCGGAGGAGTTCCATATTTTAAAGCTTCTACAAAAAAACCAAATTTTTCATTAACATCTTCACTACTTAAATCAAGCGCTTTAAACATTTTTTCTTGCACATCTTCTTTATGTATACGAATAGAGCCTCCACCAGCTTCATATCCATTAATAACTAAGTCATATGCTTTTGAATAGCAAGACCCAGGATCACTTATAAGTTTATCTATATCCTCATCTTTAGGCATAGTAAACGGATGATGAGTCGCCACATATCTATCCATCTCTTCACTATATTCAAAAGCAGGAAAGTCAGTAACCCAAAGTGCTTTATAAATGCTATAATCAATTAATTCTAAATCTTTACCAAGTTTACATCTTAAATTACCTAAACTAGTCTTAGTAACATCATAATTATCAGCAACAATAAATAAAATATCATTTTTACTCATTTCAAGACTATTTATTAATTCATTTTTATTATCTTCAGTTAAAAACTTAGCAATAGACCCACTTATTTCATCTTCAAGTTTTAAATAAGCAAGACCACCAGCTTTATAAAGTTTAACAAAATCAGTTAGCTTATCAATTTCTTTTCTAGAGTATTTATCCGCACTATTCTTAACAAGTAAACCATTAATTTCTTTGCCCTTCATAAATTCAATATCAATATTTTCAAAAATACCATTTAAATCTATTATAGGCATATCAAATCTTAAATCTGGTTTATCAGAACCATATAATTTAATTGCATCATCATACTTCATTCTATCAAGAGGTAATTTTAGCTCTACATCCTTAACTTCTTTAAAAACATTTTTAATAAGCTTTTCACTAGCACTCATAATATCATCTTCATCAACATAACTCATCTCAATATCTACTTGTGTAAATTCAGGTTGTCTATCTGCTCTCAAATCTTCATCTCTAAAACATTTAGCAATTTGAAAATATTTTTCTAAGCCACCTACCATTAAAAGCTGTTTAAAAAGTTGCGGAGACTGAGGAAGCGCATAAAACTCTCCAGCACTTACTCTTGATGGAACTAAGTAATCTCTAGCACCTTCTGGTGTACTTTTACATAAAACCGGAGTTTCAACTTCAATAAAATCATTATTATTTAAATGATTTCTAATAGCCATCGTAATTTTATGACGTACAATTAAAGAGTTACTTAAACTTCCCCTTCTTAAATCTAAATATCTATATTTAAGCCTTGTATCTTCAAGCGCAGTAGTATTATCACTTATTTCAAACGGAAGCTCTTTAGATTCATTTAAAACATCCACAGAAATTGCCTCAACTTCAATTTCTCCAGTTGCCAAACTCGCATTAGCACTTTCTCTTTTTAACACTATACCAGTTACTTTTATTACATATTCACTTTTAAGAGTTTCAGCAACGTTAAAATAATCACTTTCTGGCTTCACTACTATTTGGACAATCCCGCTTCTATCTCTAAGATCGATAAAAATAAGTCCTCCTAAATTTCTTTTTTTAGCAACAAAACCATATAATGTTACTTCTCCATTTAAATTTTTAATACTTAGTGTATTATTCATTATTGTTTTCATATTTCTTTCCTTTCTTTAAAAAAATAAAAACCCCATGAAATATAAGGACGAGTTTTACCCGCGGTACCACCTTATTTCATAGGATTCTATGCTCTTTATCTTTAACGCAGAATTACGCTTATTCATAACATTTGATGTCTTCATTTAATATATATTTATCTACTCTCACCCTACATAGACTCTCTTAAAAATAATATTAAATTACTCCTTCAAACAAATAATATACTTATATTTTACTTTGTTTTTTCATAATTGTCAAACGATTTAAAATTTTTATTACAAAAATATAAACATATTGTATTTACCATAAAAAAGAACCGGCAGAGTTTATATAACTGAGTTAAAAACATAACTCTTATATTCGCAGACGAATAAGTTAAATAAGACTTATATGCCGGTTCTTGTATAAAAATGATATCATTAAAATGACGAATAGTCAATAATATTTGATTACTTACCAAATTTATTCAAATCTATATATATTTCTTATATTTACGTTGGTATTCGTTTTTTAACTTTTCAAGTTCTTCTTTATCATTTTTGCCTTTACCAATAATACCACTTATTTCTTCATATGCTCTCTCTATACCAAAAGCACTAACAGAAAAACCAATTGCTATTAAACTATACATAATATATGTTAATATTTTTATAACATCACTCACTTCAGTAAACTCTACAACAGCATTATCATAATTTAAAGTAAAATAACTAAACGAAACTGATTCTGACATAGTTAAAGGTTCATTCTCTAAAGTTACTTCATATTTTTTAACTCTTTGCATTATAGGTAAAAGATCTGTCAAATCATCCGTAATAGTAGATTTAAGTAACTCGCTTAGGTCATCTACTTTTAGATTATACTCAGTAATAAATCTTTTGTAAGTTCCGTTATCATCTATTGTAACTTCACTATTTAAATAAACTTTGCAAAGCAGCTGCTTACTATCTTCCAAAACATAATATAAACTGGTATCCTGGTCATATGGCTGATATAATGTCTTATATAAACATCCATCATGATATTCCTGAGTCTCAATTTTAACTCCAGAAACCGTTTCTACTTTACGATCTAAATTACCATCACCTTTAGAATAAAAAGGCAAATATAGCATCATAAACATAAATATGCCTGCATTAGTACCCGCCAGTATTCTTCTAGGAAGTTTTTTAGTGAAAAATTCATTTCTTAAAACTATATTTTCCTTCTTCTTAATATTATCAAGATAAAGTTTTTCCTCAAAAACTTCAATCATATCCTTGTTTGTTATATTATCCATTATTAATTCTCTCCTGACTAATTATTTCTAGCATTATCGTTACTCGTCTACCATTTTATTAACTAATTTAATAATAATTCACTAACTTCTTCAACAGTTTTATTAGGTATACCTGTCTCAAATATCCCAAAATTAAATTCAGTTACATGGTCTTCAGCCCCATAAAATTCAAGATCATGTAAATTGAAACTACCGGGACTTTTAATTATACTAGGAGAGATCCTTTCAAAATCCGCTTCGCTAACTATATATAATATAGTCCCAAAACCAACATTAGGAAATTTTTCATAAAGTTCTAAATAAATATCTGTAATAATAGATGCGTTAATCGAATCAGTTTTCTCTAAAACAATACCAGCAGTAAAATTATCATGTGAACATTCAGTCATAAATTCATATGGTGATATATTTAGAGGAACATCGAAATAGCCATTTAAGCCAATACTTACTTGGCTTTCAACGTTAAAATTATTTTTTGCAAATTCTTCTTTTATTATAGTTTCCACTTCTCTTTCAAGCAATTTTTGAGCATAACGAAATGTATTTACTTCGCCATCATCTTTAATTTCAACTTGAAAAACCAGGGTTGAATCTTCACTCGGGTATACAAAAAATGCAGCGCCACCATAATAATAAGAACTATGAGAAACTTCAAACTCTTTTCCATACTCTAACTCTAATGCTTCAAGCACAAGTTTCTCTTCAGATGATGGACTATTAAGAATTAACCCCCATATAATTGTAACTACAATTGAAACAATAATTAACCACATAATAGTCTTATTTGAAGAACTATCAGTTGCTTTACTTACATTTACTTTATCTAACATTTTTACCACTATCTCCTTTTCTAATTACGCTTAGACAATTAATTTTCCAAAATAATTGTTACTGGCCCATCATTTTTAATAGATACAACCATATCTGCTCCAAAAACACCAGTTTCAACATTTATACTTTTTTTTAACTTTTCATTAAATTTATCATATAACTCATTAGCATCATCAGACTTCATAGAATTTATATAAGAAGGTCTATTACCTTTTTTAGTATCAGCATAAAGAGTAAACTGACTAACAGATAAAATCTCACCATTAATATCTAAAACAGATTTATTCATAATACCATCTTCATCATCAAATATTCTTAAATTAAGAACTTTTTTAACCATCAAATCAACTTCTTTTAAAGTATCGCTAGTTTTAAAACCAACTAAAAGCACAAGACCTTTATCAATTTTTCCAACAGTTTCATCATCTACTTTAACTTTCCCTTTTTTAACTCTTTGAACAATTACTTTCATCTATTTCACCTTTTTCGTAACTTCTTTAACTAAATCAAGTCTTTCAATTGCATTAATAACAGTCTCAATCTCACTTGCATTTTTAACTCTAATTTCAATCTCATAAACTTCTTTATTATTAATTTTAATTATATTAAATGAAGCAATACTTATATCTTTTTTAGTACATACTTCTATTAAATTAGGTAATATATTAAAATCTTCAGTAGTATTAATATAAAGTTTAGTAATAAACTCATTATCAGAGTTCTCATTCCATGTAACTTCTATATTTCTATTATTTTTAAGATCTATATTCACGCAAGATTTTTTATGAATTGAAACACCTTGACCCTTAGTTATATAACCTACTATTTCATCACCTTTAACAGGATTACAACACTTAGCAAGCGATACTAAAACATCAGCCTCACCATCTACAATTATATCATTTTTATGATTAAGTTTTTTATTCTTAAGCCTACTCGTTTTATCAAGTAAAACATCTTGTACAAGCATTTTATCAACACTTGCCAGATTAATTATATAACCAGCTGTATATCTTAATGTACCAATAGCTAAATAAATATCTTCTAAATCATTAACTTTTAAATCTTTAATAATTTTACTTACATTTTCTTCATTCAAAACTTCATCAAAAGAAAGTTTTTTCTTCCTAACTTCTTTTTCTAAAATAGACTTACCTTTAGCAATATAATCAAGTTTACTTTCTTTACTAAAATAACTTTTAATTTTATTTTTTGCTTGCGTAGTTTTAACAATATTAAGCCAGTCTTTATTAGGTTTAGCAGTATTACTTGTTTTAATACTAATTACATCACCATCGCTAAGTTCGTGTGTAAACTGCACTATTTGCTCATTAACAATTGCTCCAACTGCACTATTTCCAACACTCGTATGAATTCTATAAGCAAAATCTATGGGAGTAGCTCCTTTGGGAAGCTCTACAACATCTCCTTTAGGAGTATAACAATATATATTTTCATTAAGAAAATCTACTGCAAGGTTTTTTTCAAAATCAACATCATTAGACTCATTATTAGACTCAATAATATTTCTAAACATTTCAAGTTTTTGCTCCATAATATTTTGTATTTTCTTAGACCCTTTTTCTTTATAAGACCAGTGAGACGCTATACCCTTCTCAGCAATAATATCCATTTCATAAGTCCTAATTTGAATCTCATAAAGTTTACCACCAGGACCTATTACAGAAGTATGAAGAGACTGATACATATTTGCTTTAGGGCTAGCCACATAATCTTTAAATCTTTTAGCAATAGGTTTAAACTTAGAATGTATAAGACCTACAACTGTATAACAATCACTTTCTTTTTCAACAAAAACTCTAAGCGCTAAAATATCATAGATATCACTCCATTTACGCCCAGTAGAAAGTTTACTATAAATACTATGAACACTTTTAACCCTACCTTTAATTTCAAACTTCACATCATTATCTTTTAATATTAAACTTATTTCATTTTTCATAGTAGTAAGTTCATCGTTTAACTCTTTTACAGTAGCATTTAACTTTTCTAAAATATCTTCATAAACATCAGGTTTTAAATACTGAAGCGATATATTTTCAAGTTCACTTTTAATCCAGTTCATACCAAGTCTATGCGCAATAGGCACAAGTATATTCATCGTATCTCTAGCTTTATCTTTTTGCTTCACAGGATTAATTGCCCAGTTAGTTCGCATATTATGAAGTCTATCAGCAAGTTTAATATATAAAACTCTAACATCTTCAGCCATTCCAACTAAAATTTTTCTTAAATATATCGCACTAGACTCACTTTTATCAGTAAGTTCAAGTTTATTAATTTTAGTTAAAGACTCAACTATCTTAGCCACATCTTCACCAAAATTCTTTTTTATATCTTCAAAAGAAGAACTTCCATACTCAGTTACTTCATGAAGCAGTGCTGCCACTATAGTTTTATTATCTACACCTAAATAAACTAGTATATTAGCAACTTCTAAAGGATGAGTGATAAAATCATCACCAGATAATCTTTTAACACCTTTATGCTCCTTTTTAGCGTATTCATATGCTTTTACGATTATATCTATATCACTCTTATCATTTAGTTTATTAATTAAATCAGTTATATTATTCATCAGACTCTCCTAATTTCTTTCGTTTATACATTATATATTCTTCTACATTAAAATTTAAAATATGATGTGCCATATCATGAAGTTTTAAATCTTCAGAACTATCCCACATAGTATCTTTTAAATAATTCCAAATATCAAGCTCACTCATCAAAAATTTTTCTCTTAAAAGCTCATTTCTCTTAGTTCTAAGAGCAGGGAGCAACCTTTCATAAAGCTCAGTTATATCTTTAAATTTAATATCTTCCATACTATCACCCTTATTAATATAATATCACAAACAACAAATAATTTCTACAAAAGAAAAAAGAGGATAAACCTCTTATGGTAAAATATCATTAATATCAGTTGTAAAAGTTACGTTACTAAAATTAACTCCCAAAATATAATTCTTTATTCCGCGGCTCATAATTTCAGATTGATAATATTTAAATTCAGTGGCAGGGAAAGTATCTTTAATGAAAATCACAGGGTATATACCGCTTTTAAAAGCAAAAGCATTTTCAATAGTTTCAAACAAATAATAAAGTTCTGTTTCGTAACTACGATCGATAGCAAAATTTACTCCTCCCCCAATTTCATGAGCTATACAATAATTCTCCATATCAATATAATTAATATAACTATTTAAAAACAACGAATTCATATCTAAAGCATTTGTAGCACAAGAATTTTTAAAATGTAAATTATAAATATTTGCACTAGCGAACATTCCATCGATATAACGCAATTTTTCTAAAGAAAAAGAATTCAAATCTAAACTAGATAATGATACACCTCTGAACATGTCATCCATATATTCAACTTTTTTTGTGTCAAAACCACTTATATTTAATACTGTTGCTGCGCTATTTTCAAACATAGAACTCATACTAGTTACATTACCCGTATCAAAATTACTCAAATCTAAATTTAATGCATCACTACTTTCGAACATCGCGTCCATATATATCACTTCACTTGTATCAAAGGAACTTAGATCCAAATATGTAGCAGCAGTATTTGAAAACATAGTATTCATATATTTTACACCGCCAGTGTTAAACCCACTTAAATTTAAGTTCATTATATTGCTATAAGAAAACATACCGCGCATATCAGTAACATTACTTGTATCAATACCATCCAAATTAATATTTGTAGCATCAAGCCCTTTAAACATATAACTCATATCAGTTACATTACTAGTATTGACATTACTATTAAAATTTATAAAATCCACGTTATCAAAATAACTTTTTACAGACGAATCATCTTTATCAATATCTCCATAAAATAAAACGTCACCATTAGCTTGCACATGCAGTATTCTTCCATCAGTTACGTGATCTTCAATGTAAGCAATAACTTCTTCAGAACCAGTATTTGCAGATACATCCCACTTTAAAGACGCAGTATTATAATCACTAGATTTAGTACTAGAAAATCTCATTTCATCAATTATAGGATCAGTATCTTTTCTAATATCGGCAGTCATATCATAAAAAGCAGATGAATCTATTATTTCATTTAACATAGTATTTTCTCTTTGAGTCATGAGAATGTTCATATTCATAGATTTATTCGCATTTATAGTTTGATTAGTTGCTAAATTAATAAAATAAACTTTAATATGCCAACTTTCAGTAACTCCTGTAACAAAATCAGTAGATGCTATAGCCTCATTAAGTTTAATATCAAATTTTCCTGTTTTCGTAGTTACATCAAAACCACTAATAGATTCACCTTTATTATTAGCCACTGTTGTATAAGTAAGACCACTAATATTAGTTACATTATTACCATCTGCATCAGTAATCTGTACAATAATCTCAGGAGTCTCATCTACAGTAGAATAAACAAATTCATTTTTTAAAATATTTAAATAAACATTATAATTAGCAGTACTATTTTTTATAGTCTCACTTGCAACAAGTGTAGCAGTAGCAGTCGACTCACCAGTAACATTACCCCCACCTTCTGCAAGCGTAACAGAATTTAAAGATAATTTTATCGGCTCCCCTTTATTAAAAATTAATTTTTCAACATTAAGCGCTTCTAAATCAATATCAGTACTTGCGCCAGGTCCAGCAGTCCCTCCAAAGTAAGCATAAGTTACTCCAAGCGTTAAAACAAGAAGTGTTCCAATTATAGTAAGTAATATTTTTCTATATTTGTTTTTCATATCTATTCTCTCCTACAATAAGTTTATCAAATTAAAGAGATATTTTCAATCACTTTCGCAAAAAAAGAGAGAGCCTTTGCTCCCTATAATTTTTCAAAAACTAGAACTACGTCTATTGACTGCATTATTTTTGTATTTATTCTCAATAATTTAACTAAAACAAATATATCAAGTAAATTTATAAGTTTGCATATAGTTTAAAGATACATATGAAAAAGAAAAATATATTTATAACATCCACGCTTATACTTTTAGTAGGAGGCTTTATAACAAGACTTATCGGTTTTGTTATAAGAATAATTTATACTAGAGAAGTTGGCCCAGAAGGAATAGCACTCTTCTCTATTGTAATGCCTACATACTCAATGCTTGTAACAATAGCAACACTAGCACTCCCTCTAACAATATCAAAACTAGTTGCAGAAAAGAAAACAAGAAGCATAAAAATACTATCTAATAGTACAATCATAATAATGATAATAAACGCACTTCTAATAATCGTTACGTTTTTATCAAGCGAATTTATTGCAAGCTCACTTCTTAACGAACCAAGAGCAAAATACTTACTAATAGCAATGAGTTTAACACTACCTTTTGTATCTATATCATCAATAATAAAAGGATACTTCCTAGGAAAACAAGAAACAATGCCATACATGGTATCAAACATATTAGAGCAAATATTCAGACTTCTAATGATTTTAGTATTTATGCCAAAATTACTAGACCTAAGTATATTTCACGCAGTACTAGGTTTAATACTTTTATCAGTTTTCTCAGAAACTTTCAGTATAATAATATTTTTCTTCTTTGTGCCTAAAAAAGTAAAACTTAAAAAAGAAGATTTTACATATAATCCAAATGTTAAAAACGACATACTAGGAACAGCATTTCCAACTGTATCAAGCAGAATAATCGGAAACGTTGGTTATTTCTTCGAACCAATAATTTTAACAAATGTATTAATTTACATGGGTTACTCATCATCATTTGTACTAGCTGAGTACGGAGCTTACAATGCATACGCAATATCACTTCTAACAATGCCAGCATTTTTCATACAAGCCCTATCTCAAACACTCATACCAGAAATAAGCAAACATCACGCAAACAGAAATTTAAAATTGATTAAAAAAAGAGTTAAACAAACACTCTCACTTACATTCATAATAGGTCTAGCATTCTCAGTATTCATATTTTTATTTAGAGACACACTTCTAGAAGTCTTATACAAAACAAACGCAGGAAGCGACTATATAAAAGTACTAGCACCTTTTTTCACAATATTCTACCTAGAAGCAATATGCTACTCAATACTTCAAGCGATAGGAAAAGCAAAACACGCATTTAAAATAAGCATAATCGGAGTAATAGTAAAACTAGCAACACTCACAATATTCTCATTCTTAAAAATAGGAGTATACTCTCTTATAATAGCAGAAATAGTAAACATAATAATAATAGTCCTTCTAAACTTTATAGCATTAAAAAAAGAAAAACTAATATAGTCTTTCTAAATAAAAATTTATTTTGCTCCATCCAAATTATTATTCTCAGCTTTTCTTCTTCTTTCAACAACATCTTCATATATACCAGATAAATCATCATAAGCAAACGTTGCATCAGGCGTTACATATCCAGCACCAATATTTGTTTTTTTCATAAATTCAGTAGATTCTCCATCATAGTAATTAATCGAAGAATTCATATCGTAAAACTTTCCTGATATATAAGCAACAACTTCTCTTTTCTCAGGATAATTAAGTAACATTCTATACGAAACAACATGCTTATCATTTTTATCTCTTATTTCAAACCTATATAGAAACTCTTTTTCACCAGTGAATTCATTAATCCCATCAAACATATATAAATCTAAATACATATTCTTAGTATCCCTTTGGTGAAATTTAACAAAACCATCTCGTCCATTACTAATACTAGAAACGACTAAATCATATTTTTCAATTAAAGAAACAAGCATAGTTTTAATATCATTCTCATATTTTTCATCAACATTTTTATCTTGCATAAAACTAAAAGCAAACTTTATAGCACTGTCCATATCAATAGCCTCTTTTTTTATAGCATCAACTAGTTTATCATCTTTTACAAATTTTAAAACTTCAGCTATTTGCATATTTAATGAAAGTCCATTTAAATCAATTTCACTACTAGGTTTCATTATTTCTTGATAATCCGTAGCATTAAATAAACGCGCTTTAGTATGATTAAATACAGTAAGCTTGTCACCTTCATCTTTTACAGATAGAACCTCAATAGTGTCATTAGAAAGAAACAAATTAATCTTACCAAACCTAAATCTAATATAAAAATCATAAGGACTATTCATATACTTTCCTTTAAGTACAAGACATCCATTTCTTCTAAGCATTTCTATACTATTACCTTGGCTATCTTTTAAAACCAATATAATGTATTCATAATTATTTTTATAACCATTCTTTTCAATTTTTAAACCCAGTTTATCTATAACAATAGAGGCATTATCAATATCCTCTTTTTCTATCCCCATTCCATCACTTAAAATATTAGAAATTA